>CAMLET010000172.1 GCA_946479125.1 uncultured Flavobacteriales bacterium | reverse complement strand
GAAGAAGTTGCTTTGGCTATCGATCGCTGTGTTTACTACTCAGGTTGGTGCGATAAGTACACGCAGGTTTTCAGTTCGGTGAATCCTGTGGCAAGTTCACATTTCAACTTTTCAACTTTGGAACCAACAGGAGTTGTAGGAATTATTGCTCCGCAAACAAACAGTTTGATTGGTTTGGTTTCAGCCATTCTTCCTGTAATTGCTGGGGGAAATTCGTGCGTTGTTCTGGCTTCAGAGAATTTGCCTTTATGCGCCATTACGTTTGCTGAAGTTCTGGCAACATCTGATCTTCCTGGCGGAGTAGTCAATATTTTGACTGGAACTGAAACAGAATTGTTAGATCAGTTTCACTCACACATGGACATCAACGCAGTGATTTACGCTGGTGGAAATAAAGAAAATGCTACGAAACTGGAAGCTGGGGCTGATTGCAATGTGAAACGCGTGTTTGTTTACGAAAGTGATTTTTCTAAAGCAGATGATGAAAATCCGTACTACATTTTGGATACACAGGAAGTGAAAACAACCTGGCATCCAATTGAACATGTGGGCGGAGCGACGAGCAGTTACTAATGCAAAAGTCAAAAAGTAAAAGGTAAAAGTAGTTTACATGTAACCTTCTGTCGAAATTCCATTGACTGATTAACTCACGAAACTATGAAAAACCTTTACATCAGTTTTCTATCAATTTTTCTGCTTTATGCAAACAAAATCAACGCTCAACAAAGTCGATTAGAAAGTCTACTTGGAGAAGGATTTCGTTCTATCCCAGCAGTGAACAGAGGTTACAGCGATCTTTGTACGGACTGTAAATTGGTGTTTACACAACGAAGAAACGCTGACACTTCCGGAATCATTTACAACAACAATTATATCTTATTCAGGAACTACGTTGCCGATCCTGTGATTGCGGGAAAATCATTCGCGTACATTCATGAGCAGCCTGTCAGCAATGCAGAGTTTCAGGAGTTTCAGAGTTGGGTTAGGGATTCTATGGCGAGGGAACGGATTTACGCCTATTTCGAAGGTGAAAAAGGGCTGGAATACATCCTCACAGATCCAAAGCGTAATGAGAAGAACAAATTGAATCCGAAACATTATGTTTTAAACTGGAATAAAAAATTCAGTTATTCTGATCCGGAATTGATTCCGATTCTTGCGGATCTGTATCTTCCGCAAGCAGAACGATTCTACCAAAAACGTGAATTCGATTCCCGGAAGTATGCTTATGAAAACAATGAGATGTGGATCGACGGTCGTAATCTGGAAAACAGAACAGCGTTGTTCACCTACCCGGAATCGTTCGCTTTAGAGTCAACGTCAAAATTCAGCGAGACAAACGTATTGGCACAACTTTATGAAAATCAATATCCCGAAATGCCAGTTTTGGTATTTTCATCGGCTCAGGCCAGGGCATTTTGTCAGTGGAAACAAGAACAACTTCAAAAAGATTTTAACTCAAGAGGTTTCAATTATAAAGTAGCAGTAACACTTCCATTAAATTCTGAATTGAGGTCTGAACAAATCTCATTTGTTGTTCCGGCTAAAGATTACACCGTGAATTGGAAAATTACCGTTCAGGAATACCAGGAATTCGTAAACGCGGTTCGTGATTCCATAGTAATAGAGCAACTTTATGAAGGACTTCAAGACGACATACAACGCTCAAAACTATTGAATCACTCTAAATATTACTTGGATGAATCAGCATTGGAAATGGTGGAATTTGATCCTTCCAAACTGAAGGAAAATCGCGACGTTTTTCCTTTCCAACCAGTTTCTTTCATTTACAAAAAAAATAAGCGTCAAATAGACAGCCTAAGATCAGAACTTCCTGAATCTGAAATCAATTTCAAGTACTGGGCAAAGGATATGGCGCGAATGGCAATTATCGGAACCCCAACTTACTATGATCGTGGTGAAGATCATTCTGAGAGACTTCCCTGGGATTCCTTAGGTCATCCTATTGGAAAAACACAGCGATATGGTTGGTACAATCGTTTAATGCATGTTAATGAAGCCTTGGGAAACGAAAATCTCAGTCTTTTCTTTTATCGCTATGCTATAGACAATGTACTACCTGCTATTCCTTTAAACCAGCAAACGGCAGCGGAAATTGTAAAAGGAATATCGTACAATCAGGCTTTGGCATATTACAATTGGAAATTCCCCATTTCAAAAGCAGGTTCAACTCAAAACTGGCAGGAGTATATTTATCCAAGCGAAGAACAATTTGAAAAAGTTCAGCGAGGAGAAGAGATGATTATTCCTGGACACCAACTTCCATTTCCGACTCCCACTTTTCATTACGTGGTTCATGTAACCTTATTGAGATAATTCTTAATTTCAGACTGAAAGCTAACTGAGCGTAGTCGAAGTTTCCTCCTTCCTCTGTTTATCTTTCCTCTTTTTAAATGAAAGACAATTTCTCACATAATTCAGCAAACTATGCAGCGTTTCGACCTTCTTATCCAAAAGAAGTGTTTGAATATCTGGATTCTATTCTGGAAAAGCGTGAACGAGTTTGGGATTGTGCTACGGGAAACGGACAGGTGGCGAAGGAATTGGTGAACCTGTTTGAGCAGGTAGAAGCGACTGATTTAAGTGAAAATCAATTGAAAAATGCGGTTTCTCATCTAAAAATCAATTACTCACAGCAGGTTGCAGAACAAACGAACTTCCCAGATAATCATTTCGATTGTGTAACTGTTGGACAAGCCATTCACTGGTTCCACTTTGAGAAATTCAACGCCGAAGTAAAACGTGTACTGAAAAATGAAGGATTAATCGTGCTGCTCGGATATGGAAATTCAATCATTCAGAACGACGAAGTATATCGATTGGTAAAAGAACTTTACGAAGGAAAATTGCTGAAGTACTGGGATCCGGAACGTGTTCACATCGACGAAGAATACCGAACGATTCCTTTCCCTTTTGAAGAAATTGAAGTGCCAAAGTTTGAAGCAAGATATCATTGGACGAAAGAACAATTGCTGGGTTACTTAGGTACTTGGTCGGGACTGAAACACTACAAAGACAAAACTGGCATTGATCCTTTAATTGAATTCGAAGAAAACCTTCCATCGTTCGAAACAATTGAAATTATCTTTCCAACTTTGTTTAAAATAGGTCGACTAATAAAATGACAGATCCAAGGATAGACAGCAATTTTAAACTTCAATTGATCTTTGTTGGAATCCATTTCGTGTATTTCGTGATCTACAATAGCAAGTACAGTTCACTGAATCATCGATTAACTGGAATTAGAAAACTGGAAACTGCGGGAGTTGCAAATCAGGAGAGCATTGATATTTCAAGAAATTCAGTTCAGTTGAAAATCTCTAAACTTAAGAAATGGTGTTACTTACCAGTTTTGTTTATCGCTGGTGTTCATCTCGTTTCATTACTTGCGAGAAGATCATCTCATAAATTCGTTCAACTTATTGTTGACAATAAAGTAATTACGCAAAGAATCAATAGTTTCTCTGCCACCCCTTATTGGACTTTCGGTTATATAACTCTTGCAAGTTTCCTCCTGATTCTGGCAGCCAATTATATTAAAGGAGCTCAGATCATTGATCCAAACCGAAGATTCGGAAGGTACTCTTCATGGCGCTGGTAGCTATTCCGGCGTAAACTTAATCGGAAGATTGTACCACATATTCACTGGTTTCCCGTTGTTCTTTCCTGGTTTCCAGCGCGGCATACTTCTCACAGCACGAACAGCTTCTTTATCTAATCCGGGAGATGCGCCGCGACTAACCGTCACATTTTTGATATTCCCTTTCGTATCCACAATAAATCGAACGTAAACCCGACCCCCAATTCCTTGATCCAATTCTTTCTCGGGATAACTCACATTCATTTGGAGCCATTGAGCCATAGCTTGTTGCCCGCCGGGAAATTCAGCCTCCTCCTCTGTTACAGTTTCTACAGACTCAGGAAAACTCTCTTCATTCTCACGTGCATAAGGCACAGATTCAACCGATTCTTGTCGCTGCATTTCCTTTTCACGTTCCGACTTACGTTCAGGAACGTAATCGAAATCACATGAAACAAGAATGAACAGTGAAAAGCCAAAAAGAATAAATGATGATTTCATGGGTTGGATTTACACTTCAAAGAAAAGAAATTATTCAATTGAACTTCATTTTGAAACCGTGTTTTTCATTTTGAAAAGATTTCGGATTTTTGGCACGAAATTGAACCTTCGGTAACCCGCTACAGCACTGCTCTTTAACTTTTCTTAAAACTTCGAGGCACATCGCTTGCCTATTGCTAATCAAACCAAAAAAATAAAATGTTATGAAAGCAACATTGAAAAACTTGTTTTTGGTCGGGATGATCGGGACAAGTACAATTGCAACTCAGTTTGCGTTTGCTGGTGACGGCGACAGAAAAATCGAAGAACACCGCTTGGCGAATCGTAAAGAGTACAAAGACATGAAACGTTCTATGTCCAACATTCAAAAAGACAGAGAACGTATTGTGTTCCACAAAGCTGAGTTCAAGAAAAACAAAAAAGCTGGTTTGACAATTGAGAAGCACATGAGCAAGAAGGAGATTCGGAAAGCTAAAGCGGACTTACGCAGGGATAAAAAATACCTGAATATTGACCACCGCGATTTAGCAGCCGATCAATGGACAGCCATTAAAGCTCAGGACAAAGAAAAATGTCAAGCTAAAAAAGATTTGCGAGTAGCAAAACGTGAGGTACGTAGAGATTTACGTCGAGGAGATGAGATAGAGTTCGCTTATGACTCTGCAAAACTTCAGGCACTTTACGCCAAACGTGAGGCGGAAAAGCAACAGTCAGTAGCACTTAAAGAAGACGTTTATGAGTTCTTCGTGCTATTGGATGAAGAAATTGAAGAAGTAGTTTAGGTAGGTTAGGTTGGTCAGTTCACAGACGACTAGGGGTTGGTTTCTCAGGAAATCAGCCCCTTTTCATTTTTAATGCGTTAATATTTTCACAAAAACGCATTTCTGGGGCAACCAAAAAAAGAATTTGTGCGTTCTACACATGTGATGAATTTCACACTACTAAGCGCCCCTCTACTACATTTTTGTTTAAACGAATTGAATTCATGAAAAAACTAGTGATTCTGGCATTGACACTCTCCACATTGCAGTGCTACGCTCAAAACGTTGATCAACGACTTATTGCCAACAGAGGTGAGGCTGTAAACAAGGCTTATACCTATAACAAGAACGCATACAACTACATGTTGTTTGAACTGGATAGCAGTTATGTTGTGATGAACAAAGCACAACTAACAAAAGAAGAGAAGAAGAAAGTGGTGAAGTCGCATACTATTCCTTCGAATGTAGAAAGTACAATTGGTACTGCTGCATTCAATTTGTTTAGTTATGGCATTCAAATCTCCAAAACAGAGCGTCAATACTTCGAACTAAGTGATAAAACCATTCTTGTGGTTTACAGCACTCCTGAAATTTCCAAAGCATTTAAAACAAGCAGTCTAAATACCAAATAGGATGAGAATTTTTGCATTACTTTTTAGCTGTTTGGTTGGATTGTATTCCCTTGCTCAAACGCCAATCAATGTTGTTCCGGCGAACAATAATACTACTGTCTCTACTTGTAACGGTTTCATTATCGATTCAGGTGGACAAGGTGGATCAGGATACGGTAACGGTGAAAACATTACAATCACCATTTGTCCGGATACTCCAGGAGATATCATGAATATCGTATTCAACCTCTTTGCGTTGAGTACAACAGATGACAATCCAGCAGCGAACATTACCAATGTAGATTACATGGATGTTTATGATGGAAACTCAACAGCGGCTCCAACATTGGGAACGTATACAGGAAATCAATTACAAGGAGTTATCATTCAGGCTACAGCTTTGAATCCAACTGGTTGTTTAACTATCCGTTTCCGCTCAAATACAATTGGAACAGGAATGTTTACGGCTAGTGCAACTTGTGAAACACCATGTGCTACACCAACTGCTGCCGGAAACATCACGAATGGTGAAACATTAGACAGTACGCGCGTTTGTATCGGTGAATCTGTAAGCTTTACAGGAAACGGATCTTTCGCAGCACCAGGATTTACAATTACCAATTACGAATGGGATTTCATGGACGGAAGCTCTGCAACTGGACAGAACGTTTCTCACACATGGGACACTCCCGGACAATATTTGGTTCAACTCTTTTTGACAGACGACAACGGTTGTGGAAATACGAACCTCATCGACTTACAGGTTTTCGTAGCTACTATTCCCGATTTTGTAAACTGGCCCGATGATACAACACTTTGTTTGGGCGAATCTGTAGCGTTTACTGCAACACCTGAATTGTACCCAGTTCTATGGGATGGTTTCCCGGGTTCACAAACTATTGATGACGGTTGTTTGCCAGATACTTTATTAGGAGTTTCTCAGGATGTTGAGATTATGCAAACAGGATTTGCTGCTGGATCAACAATCCAAAGCGTGGCAGATGTAGAAAGCTTCTGTATTGATTTGGAGCACTCGTTCATGGGTGATATCGTAGTCATCGTTCAATGTCCGAATGGACAAACGCAGATCTTACACCAGCAAGGTGGAGGTGGAACTCAAATTGGAGAACCAAATCCATTGGATAATGTGGACTGTTCTGATCCTACAACTCAGGGAGTTCCATATACGTATTGTTTCACACCGATGGCAACTGAGACCTGGGTAGAATGGGTTGACAACAGCGGATTTGGAGGAACAATTCCAGCTGGAGATTATGAACCAATTCAACCTTTCGACAATTTAGTAGGTTGTCCGTTAAACGGAATTTGGACACTTACAGTAATTGACAACTGGGCGGCGGATGATGGAACACTTTTCTCTTTTGATATCAACCTGGATCCATCTCTTTATCCTCCGGTTACCACATTTGAACCTAGTATCGGTTTGAACTCTGATTCTTCT
>CAMLET010000171.1 GCA_946479125.1 uncultured Flavobacteriales bacterium | reverse complement strand
ATGAAGTTCTACGCAGATGAATTTAGTATTGATCAGGATTATGCCAAGAGAATCAGAACTAAAGTGGAAGGATTAAAGACCGTTACGAAAAGCAAGAAAATGATCCATACGACTTTTATAACAAGCTATGGCGTGTTGGAAAATCCGAATAAGATTGATCTGGTAGATAATGATTTATTGATCGATGTTCTGTTTGAGTAGCTGGGAAAGTTCTTTTTCTACAATTCCCAAAATTTTTGTTCTGTAGGGTTCAACAGATTTCAGTTGTTTTTCCAATGCTTCTGAATTCCACAAATGATATTCCGATTCAATGGGATATGTATCCAACACACTTTCATATCCAACAGCAAGTTCCAGGGACAAAAGTGGAGTAGTGATTTCTTCTTCCTGTTCCAGATGTAATTGTCTCATTTTGCGAGTCGCAAGTACAAGTTCAATTTCTCCGTTTTTAATCCTTTCGAGAAGTTTTATTGTTCTCCAAAGTTCGTATTCGTTCCAATCAAAGTTCTTTTTGACCAAGGATTTTACAAAAGGAATGAAGTCATGACTTTTAAAGTTGAATTCGATCAAATCAAAATAATCATCTACAGTGAGAATAAGTTCCAGAGTCTTACTTCTATAAATCCATGATTCAAAAGCCCCAGACGGCATGTCACCATTCAGAAACTCATAAAAGTTAAGCTTATCCGGATGAATTGGATTCATGAAAATCAAAATGGATATCCTCTAAAAGTACGAAAACTTAAGTGGTAGTGTGATGATTTTATCCTGAAGCAAAAATGACCTAATTTCTGTGCAACTTCGCTGTTGCTTTCAAGTATTCAATCGGTTGATCTTCCTCTTCCAATTGCTTCATTTCCTGTAATAATATTCCGTCTTCTGAATAGCTCTTAATAACATACGTTTTGTATTTGTCATTCGCATATCTGAAAGATAGAATATCTTCATCCAGGTATGAAAAAACTTCAACGCGTTCAAGGCTTTGATCTGAATTTACCGAACCATCTTCGTTGATTGTGAGTTTGAAATTTTTAGACTTACTTTCAAAAGAATAATTCCCTTTCAACCAAAGGTTTTCGATTGCTTTACTTCCCATTAAAACTTCAAGGTAAATGTTTTCCAAGTCCGCTTCTTCCTTGATCTTGGAGAAGGAGTGATTTTTTCCTTCAGTATCTTTTATGATCATCTTATCGTTTTCAACTGAAATGATTTTTAAGATATCCGGACTTTCATTCCACCAACGTAAGGTAGAATCAGAATAGAGTTTAAAATACATTTCTTCCATCATTTCCGGACGATTTAAATGCAAGGTCGAATCGCCATCAAAAACAGCATCCGTAAAGAAAGAATATTCTTTAAGCGTTTTTGTCACAGAATTGGTTCTGAAAAGAATTTCTTTATACTCATCCGAAGCCCAAATTCCTTTTAGATTTTCTTTGATTGATAAATTGTTTTGACGCGGCTGAGCAACCATATGATAATCACAAACCACACGTTTCACCGGAACTTTATCCGGAAGATAAATTCCATCAACAATTATGCTGTCAGGACGATTTACTGGTTGGGCGTAACTGTTTAAGGTGTAAGCCAGAACGATAAGTAAGATTGAAAAATATCTCGTCATTTGTAATTGGTAATTAGAAAGTTGTTACGACAAAAATTAATCATTGAAGTACCGAACCTGCTTAATGTACAACTTTCGTTCTTTACCCTGAAATTTAAACTCCAGATCCAAACCGAAATCTTCGTAATACAGACGTTTGTTGCGCATTCCTTTTTTCCAGTACCATTGCTTGATGTATTCCACAGCAAATTCCAGATCTTTCAATTCCTGAGCTGTTAAAACAGGACCTTTGCCTTGATTTGAACTCGTAATGTACTCAACTGTTCTATCGAAACCGGAAAGCGTTTGTTCGTAAACAATCACCAATTGATCACAGACAACGCCTTCTTCTGGTTCAACAACTGATGCATCACCAAATTGAACATTTACTGAAATTCCGGTGTAATTTGGACGATACACATTTTTCGTAATCACCACGCCATTCGCTTCTTCTTCAGGGAATGAACGGTGGATCAAAACACCCATGGCCAGTTTTTGGTCGGAAATATTGAAAAAACGACGCTCCATAAACGCTTCGTACAACCATAAACTTGCCCAAACACCTTTGATTCCTTTTTCAATTGTTTTTTCACAATCCATAAGGTCAACGGTTTTGCTTTGGTACAATCCAGCTCCAGAAAATCCTTTGGCGTCTTCGGCGTTGGTAGACGAACGGAATCGGAATGTCGTGTATTCACTTGAACTTAAAGTTTTCTTCAATTCTTCCACCAGTTTTTTGTCGATCGGAGCTTTCTTGATCTCGTCTCTCAATTCAGCCAAAAGCACGCGTAAACTATCGTCGGAGATGAGTTTGTAGTTTTTCGTTAGTTTAATTAACTCCTCGATTCTACCTTGTTGAATGTGTTCTGTGTAATAGTAGAATGGAATGGCGTATGCGCTTTCTGGTACTGCAAATTTGCCTTCTGTTTTGATTGAATTCAACAACCCGAAATTGTAAGCTTTATTCCCAATTACTTTTGCTCCCACCGTCGAAAAATCATCCACCGAAAGAACCGTTTTAAACGTTGTGTCGAGTGGAAGTGGAACTTCAGGTAAGTTGTTGTTTGTTCTGTATTTCGGATTACTGAGTTTATATTCTATTCCACGATCGGTTACGCGATATTCTATCCATTGTCCTTCCAATTTGCGGAAAGCGCTGTCGTTGATCAGGAGTTTGTCAACACCAATAGGAAGTTTTCTATTCTTACCAAGAATGGAAAGATGGCTCAACGGGGTTTGAAATTCGTCGGTTAGAATTCCACTCACATTCGGAAAGTATTTTGGTGTTCCGTGAGTTACTAAAATATCTTCCGGATGGAGAGACTTACTCAATGAATCCAGATTCGGTTCAAAACGCAGAATACCAATAGTTCTTCCGTTGGATACATTCTGATAGGTTTGATTCGCATAAATGTCCGAAGGAAGAATAGTCTTGATCTCTTTGTCAAGTGCAGTTTTCAATCCGATCAGTCGTTCTGTATTGAGCAATAAACACAATTTTTCCTTGAAAAAACTATTGTCCGCAATTTTGGAATACATCATAAAAATATATTCCTGATTCATTTGGTCAAAGACAGAAAGATCGATGAAGTATTGGTCTTTTGATTTGTTATAGTTGACATTACAAAGTAGAAAATCTCGATCTTTTCCTAGTCCGTAATTGGTTTTGTTAAAGGTTTCAATATCGTCCTGAACATGCAGGTAACCAATACAGAAATCGAGATGGTACTTGTAAACCCTTGAATTGATGAAGTAGATTTTCTTTGCTTTCAGGTCATATACAATCTTTACTGATTCAAGGTTTCCGATGTTTGTATTTAAAGGTTCTCCCGACAACTTTTGAAATTGTTCATGGTTCTCCAGCTTATTTAAAAACTGTTGAGCATTCACCTTGATAGTGAAGAGAAACGTGAGTATTACGAAGGGAATTAATCTTGTCATGTTGAACGATGATTCAATATTACAACAATTTTCGTGCAAGGTTCATGAACGGAATGTTAACTGTGGAAAATATTGAAAAATAGTGCATTTGAAGTATTGTGTCATCGGGTTAAAATAGCGAACTTTGATGCCCAAACTACAACGACATTATGCACATTTTCAGGGTTTTATCCTTTGTCGCCATTATTTGTATTGCATTTACACAAGACGTTTACGGTCAATGTACTGCAAATGCTGGTCAAGATACTTCCATTTGTTTAGGCGCTTCAGCACAGATTGGTGGATTGCCCGCAGGGACTGGAACTGGTTCTTTAACCTATTCCTGGTCACCCGCAACGGGTTTGAGTAATCCCAATATTGCTAATCCCGTAGTTACCCCAACAGGTAATCAGGTTTATACGCTTACAGTTACCGATTCTCAATTTCCTCTGCCTTGTACTTCTACAGATCAGATCAGTGTAACCATTGATCCTGTGCCGGTTGCGAATTTTACAATTACAGGAAATAACAACTGTTCAAATGTTGCTGTTCAGTTCACTAATACATCAACAGGAACTGGTTTAACCTACTCATGGAACTTTGGTGATCCTGCTTCCGGTGGACAAAATACTTCCACATCAATAAACCCGATACATTCGTTCGTGACTTATGGCGCCGGAACTCAAACTTATTCAGTTACTCTTGTAGTTACAAACGCACAGGGTTGTTCACATAGTATTTCTCAAAACGTTACCATTCGCCGTATTCCGAATCCAACGTTGATCGATCCAATTGCGAACATGCGTAATTGTGATGGAACGAATTTCAGTATGACGGTTTTTGACGCTTCAGCTACAACTGCGGTTTCCAATTATACCGTTCAATGGGGTGATGGTTCTCCTGATTTCAATTCTGCAACCTTTCCCGGAGCAGGATTAAATCACAATTATTCGTCGGCTCAAATATTTAATCTATATTATATCCTCACTGGAAATAATGGGTGTATTGACACAACGATCTATAACATCGCAAACATCACGAATCCAGCAATTGGAGCTGCGAATCCTGGAGCAACAACGGGTTGTGGACCACTTACTTTATGTTTCCCATTGAGTAATTATTCTGCAAATCACCCAACAACTTATTATGTGGTAAACTATGGTGATGGAAGTCCACAGGATACACTTTCACATCCACCGCCATCTTCAATTTGTCATACGTACACAACCACTTCTTGTGGTCAACCAGGAAATGCCTTCACATTTAGAATGAAGGCTATCAACCTTTGTGATAGTTCATTTGCATCAATTTCACCAATTCGTGTTTTTACAGGACCTCAAGCTCATTTCAATGTGGTTCCAACCACTGCTTGTGTGAATAGCAACGTACTTTTCCAGAATACAACCGTTGCCGGATTCAACTCATCGTGTTCCGGAAATGCTGTTTTTCAATGGAATTTCGGTGATGGAAATACACTTACAACTGCGACGTTAACCAGTCCAAGTCATGCATATACTGCGCCTGGAACGTATACGGTTTCGTTAACCGTAACGAACAGTTGTGGAACTACAACTGAAACGCATACGGTTTGTATTGAAGCGCCCCCAGTTCCAAACTTTACTTTATCGCCAAATGCTGGTTGTATTCCTTTTATTACCACTTGTACAGACGCATCAACGTTGACTAATACATGTAATGTAACACGAACTTGGTCAGTGATCTTTAATGGAAGTTTATGTGTTCCAGGAGTTGGGAGTTTTCAGTTTGTTGGTGGAACAAATGCAAATTCAGTGAATCCTCAAATCCAGTTCAATAATTCCGGAAACTATACTGTTCGTTTGACGTTGACAAACTCTTGTGGAACCTACACTTTTGATAGACCAGTAACTGCTCAAAAGATTCCGCAGATTTCTGTAAACGCATTGGCCAGTATATGTACCAATACAAGTGCATCTCCGGTCGGAAACGTGAATGATTGTTTAGAGTCAGTTGATTCTTACGCATGGACATTTACAGGAGCGACACCTTCTACAGCTTCAACTTTAGTTCCAGGAACAATCACTTATCCAACGGCTGGAACATATGCTGTTCAATTTTCTGCAACAAATGCATGTGGAACTTCCACTGCAACAACGAATATTGTCATTAAACCGCTTCCACCGGCATTAAACGCGGCAGTGAATACACCAATTTGTGTTGGACAAACTGCCAACTTTACTTCGGATCCTTTGGTTGGTGGAACTTATTCATGGACCAATCCGGCAAATGCAGTGGTCAGTAACAATCAAAACTTCAGTATTGCGAGTACTACTGTTGCACAAGCTGGAAACTACACTGTAACCGGAACATTGAATGGTTGTGTTGGACCGCCATCAACGGTTAATTTGGTGGTAAATCCAATTCCTGTAGTAACTGTGAATCCGCCAAGTGCAACAATTTGTAACGGTGCTTCAGTAAGTTTAACGGCTTCAGGAGCTACAACATATTCATGGACTCCTGCAACAGGATTGAATACGACAATTGGAGCAACAGTAATTGCTAGTCCAACAGCTACACAAACGTACACAGTAACTGGCGCTAACGGAACTTGTTCAGGAACTGCGAACGTTACAGTTACAGTAAATCCACTTCCGGTGGTGAATGCCGGACCAGATACTACAGTTTGTAATCAACCGATTGCGTTTCAATTAGGCGCTAGTCCGGTTGGTGGAACCTGGTCTGGACCAAACGTTACTTCGGGTGGACAATTTACGCCTTCAGGAGCAGGAAGCTTTACTTTAACTTACTCCTTCACTAATGTGAATGGATGTACCAATACAGATACGAGAATTGTAACCGTTATTTCTCCGACCCCGGCTGCAGCAGGAGCTGATTTCCAAAGTTGTGTAGGAAGTGCGAATGTGGTTTTGAATGGCGCTCCGGTTGGAGGAACATGGACTGGAACTAACGTAACAACAGGAGGAGTTTTCTCACCAAATACCTTAGGAACTTATAACCTGGTTTACACTTTTGGAACAGGTTCTTGTTTGACTCGAGATACTTTAGTTGCTACAGTGGTACCGCTCCCGGTTGTTGATGCCGGACCAAATTTTACGGTTTGTATCGATGCAGGAATTCAAAACTTAAACGGAACACCAGGCGGTGGAACTTGGACAGGAGCCGGGATAACGAATCCAAGCGGACAGTTTACTCCTTCTTCTGCTGGTGCAGGAACGTTCACATTAACTTATTCTTACACTGACGGTGCTACAGGTTGTTCCAATACAGATATTTTAACTGCTATTGTTAACCCTCTACCGGTTGTAAATGCCGGAATTGATACAACGGTTTGTAATCAGCCAATTCCTTTTCAGGTTTGGTCAACACCAACAGGTGGAACGTGGTCGGGGACGAACATTACTTCAGGAGGTGTTTTCAC
>CAMLET010000170.1 GCA_946479125.1 uncultured Flavobacteriales bacterium | reverse complement strand
CAAAATGTAATTCCAATCATTCCGAAGATGACGCTTAAGATCAACTGCCAGTTGTCATGATCATTGAATAAAACGTTAAAAGCGAGGGATTTGCCCGTTACTTCCCACAATCCTACCCGGGAACCCATCCAAAGCAGTCCTGCTGTTTTAAGTTTGTCGATGTATATATAGATTTCGAAGAGTGAAAACAAGAATACTGCTGCTGTAATAAGATACCAGATTTTTGATTTTAACACATTCCATTTTAACCCTATTTGAAGTAAGCTGTATGCAAAAAGCAGAAAAACGGGCACCAGCATGGATAGATTGGCAACAATTGTCAGCCAAAAAAGAAGTACTGTTAATAGGTAGGTTTTGGGTTTTAAATCGGTTTGCCATTTTTGAATGAGGCAAAATGAGGCAAAAAAAAATGCCAGGGCCGAACCATATCCCCGTGAATAGGAGAAGTAATCAGAAATCCATGGAATCATGTTCAAAGCAAGGAATATAATCCAAGCTACCGATTTGTCTATGTTCTGTTGAACAAATTTTTTGGTTGAAAAGAAGTAAAGTACAAATGAACCTATTGAAAGTAAACGGAATCCAAAAAAATGATCACCGAAAAGCAAGTAGGCTGCACGTGAAAAGTATGAATTTACGAAATGGTTGTTTGCGTCCAAAATGGTATCCGCTCCAAGTATTTTGCCGCGTTGAACGTAAAAATAGAACGTGGTAAGTTCGTCAAGGAACGGTTCAACGAAATAAGCTCGAAGAATGATATAGGTGGATAGAAATAAAAAAAGTGATCCGAAAAACCACTTGTTTTTCAGGTCGACATATTGCATTTATTTATTTTTTGCGGACAGTTCTTTGTTCTATGCGTTTTTCGAATTTCTCTCCTTTGAAAATGCGCTGAACGAAAATCCCTGGTGTATGAATGTAGTTTGGATCTAATTCACCAGCCGGAACCAATTCTTCTACTTCAGCAATGGTGATCTTACCCGCCATCGCCATCATTGGATTAAAATTTCGGGCTGTAGCTTTGAAAACTAGGTTTCCTTCTGTATCACCTTTCCAGGCTTTCACAATAGCAAAATCTGCTGTAAGTGCGCTTTCCAAAATGTGCGGTTTTCCATTAAAAACACGAACTTCTTTTCCTTCAGCAACCTCTGTTCCGTGTCCAGCTGGAGTAAAAAATGCAGGAATTCCGGCGCCACCGGCTCTGCAGCGTTCAGCCAAGGATCCCTGAGGAATCAAATCCACTTCCAGCTCTCCCGAAAGCATTTGACGTTCAAACTCATCGTTTTCACCAACGTAAGAAGAAATCATTTTCTTCACTTGTTTGTTTTGAAGAAGCAAGCCCAATCCAAAATCGTCAACACCAGCGTTATTCGAAATACAAGTAAGGTTTTTTACACCTGTTTTTACAAGCTGAGCGATCGAGTTTTCAGGAATTCCACATAAACCAAAACCACCAACCATCAAGGTCATTCCGTCCTCAATTCCGTTTAACGCTTCTTCTACGTTGTTTACTACTTTGTTCATTTCTAATAAGTTTCTAAGTTGACTACGGTCATCGAGCCGCTAGTTAAATAAGTCTCCTCCAGTTGGCACGAGTGCAGGATCAACTACTACGGAATCACTTGGTTCCGGAATAATTTCTCCAGTAGGATTAAAGACCGAATCGTCAAAATTCCTCGGTTTTTCAAAATCCTGAGTGGAAATTGGAATCTTCGGATCTTTGTAGACTTTATTGATGTAATATCCGTAAATCGGTAGTGCGGTATTTGCTCCTTGTCCTTTATCTGTTGAACGGAAACGAACTCCTCTGTTTTCTGCACCAACCCAAACTCCTGTTGCTAAATCTGGAGTTAAGGCAATAAACCATCCATCAGAGTTGTTTTGAGTTGTTCCTGTTTTTCCAGCTGTCGGATAACGAATACCAGCATAATCAGCTCCACCACGCAATCTGCTTGCAGTTCCACCTTCTACAACGTTTTTCATCATTTTTAGAATGGTGTATGCAACAGTTTCGCTCATCGCTTCTTTCTGGTAGCTTTTTGCGTTGTAAATAACGTTTCCAGCACGATCTTCAATACGTAAAATAGTTGTTGGACGGTTATAGATTCCTTTGTTCACAAATGTTGCCTGTGCTGCAACCAATTCGTAAAGTGAAAGATCCATAGAGCCTAAACACATTGCCGGAACGATATCTCTATCATCCAAATCAATGTCCATGTCGCGAACCAATTTTGCAACGGTTTGCGGTCCTGCAGTAGCACCCATCTGTTTCATTACATAAACAGCTGCGTTGTTCATAGAGTTTGCCAATCCTTTTGAAAGTGTAATGGTTCCACCTTTTCCACTTCCGTCGGAGTTACGCGGACACCATTGTCCATCCGGATTTCCACTCGGGTCAAACAAGTCCACACAGTAATTCACATTTGGAATTACCATTCCTGGTTGAATTACTCCCATAGTTACTCCCGAAGCATAAACGAAAGGCTTAAATGTTGATCCAACCTGACGTTTCCCTTGACGAACGTGGTCGTAAGCGAAATGCTCGAAGTTTGCTCCACCAACCCAGGCTTTCACAAAACCGGTAGTTGGTTCTATTGAAATTAAACCTGATTGTAAGAATGAATTGTAATATTTAATGGAATCCATTGGAGTCATGATCGTATCAACATCACCTCTCCAGGAGAAAACGCGCATTTCCGTTGGTTCCTTGAAGGTTTGCTTAATCTCTTCTTCCGAGAAACCGGAGTTGGACAGGTTGATCCAACGGTTGGTGCGAACCATACAATCGTTCCAGTATTTTTTAACCTCTTCCTCTTTAATGCTGTTAGAGAAAGGCCAGTTCTTATTTCCTTTGTTGTTTCTGTCGAAATCAGGCTGAAGCTTTTCTTTCAACCATTTCTCCATTCCTTCTTCAGCATAGCGCTGCATATCAGCATTGATCGTAGTGTAGATCTTTAAACCATCGCTGTAAATATCGTACGGCATTCCGTCTTCACGCTTGTATTTCAATGATCCATCAGCATTTTTCTCGCTGAAAATAGACGTAATCTCTTTACGCAATTCTTCTCTGAAATAAGGTGCAGAACCCGTTTTGTGATCTACTTCCTGATAGCTCACAATAATTGGTTTTTTACACAATGCTTCGTATTCTGCACGTGTCAATTTATGACGAATTGCCTCATTGTCTTCGTCAGAGTTTTTCCACCATTGGTGCAATACCTGATTTCGGCGATTAACCGCTGTCATTGAATCTGCTTCTCTTGCCGCAGCAACATCTGTATCAGAAACCGCCTCAGGTTCAATTCCTTTGTTTCGTGCAATTTTTAAACGGTAATTTCTTACTTTGAAAGTGTATGGATTGTAAACCGTTGGGTTTTTACACATTCCAACCAACATTGCGGCTTCTTCCATTTTAAGCTGGCTCGGCTTTTTGTTGAAGTAAACTTTAGCTGCGTTTGAAATACCAACAGCATTGTACAAGAAATCGAATTGATTTAAGTACATCGTAATGATTTCTTCTTTCGAGTAACGTTTTTCCAAACGAGTTGCAATAATATTCTCTTGAGCTTTCTCGTTCAAACGATTCCATTTACCGGCAAATCCGGTTGTAGAGGCAGATTCTAATTCCTGACCCATTGCACGAGCCATCTGAATGCGTTCTTCTCTTCTGATGGTAAATAATTGTTTTGCAAGCTGCTGAGTAATAGTGGAAGCACCTCCGGAACCACCCAAACTGAAAATTGCACGACCAATTGCTTTGAAGTCAACACCACTGTGGTCTTCAAAACGCTCATCTTCCGTAGCAATTAGTGCATCAGTAACGTGAGAGCTAATGTCTTTATAAGAAACGCTTGTTCTGTTGATCTTCCAATAACGACCAAGTTCAGTTTCACCATCATCAGCAAAAACGGTAGAAGCCAATAATTCCGGTGGATTATCGAGCATTGCTACAGGTGGTAAATCATCTTCCGACTGAAAAAGGATCAGAAATCCAATAAAATAAATAGGGAACGTAGCAAAGAGCCAGTAGGCAATTGTTGCACGTTTATGCTGTTTTTCGTTGAAAACGGTTGTTGATTTTACTGTCTTTTGCGCCATATGCTACTAAGTAAACTAGTATAAAAATAGTTATTTGTATAGTGTGCACAAATATCAGAAGAAGTAAACAACATAAGAACACACATTAACATAATTTCTAACAACGATTTGGTTAAAAACATTCGGTGATAAAAACACATAGTCACATAGTGAAAACTTAGGAAGCATAGTTACTAAAGATGAATGTGCTAACTGGAGGAATCAAATGGCTAAAAGCGTGGAGTTCTTTCTATGTATCTATGTGAAAAGACTATGTTGGCTATGTGTTTAAAACCAAAAAAGGCTGCTAGCCAAAACCAACAACCTTTCATTATCTGTTAAAATAGAATTACTTCTTTTTCGCTCTTTCTTTGATGAACATCTCAATTGCAGCTGTCATACTAGGCGCTTCCGGAACCGGTGCCTGAAGATCAAGACGCAAACTGTGTTTTTGAACAGCACTTGCCGTAGTTGGACCAAAAGCAGCAATTACGGTTTCGTTTTGTTTGAAGTCAGGGAAATTTTTGAACAAAGACTCAATTCCACCCGGGCTAAAGAAAACCAACATGTCGTAATAAACATCTTCTAAATCGCTCAAATCCGATGCAACCGTTCTATAAAGTGTAGCTTTTGTAAACGGAATTTTCGCTGACTCTAATGTTTCAGGAATTTTATCGCGTAAAATATCTGTACATGGAAGCAAGAACTTTTCAGTTTTGTGCTTCTTGATAGGGTCAATTAAATCTTCAATGGTTTGTTTACCAAAGAAAATTTTACGCTTTCTGTACGTCACATATTTTTGCAGGTACAATGCAACAGCTTCAGAAATACAGAAGTACTTCATGCTATCCGGAACTTCAAAACGAATTTCCTCAGCAATACGGAAAAAATGATCTACAGCTTGCTTTGAAGTAAGGATAACCGCAGTGTGTTCCGGGATGTTTACTTTTTGTGATCTAAACTCTTGGGCTGGAATTCCTTCCACGTGAATAAACGGTCGGAAATCAATTTTAAGTTTGTATTTTTCTGCCAAATCGTAATAAGGCGATTTCTCACCCTCTGGTTTCGGTTGAGAAACCAAAATTGTTTTGATACTCAAGGTTTATAGTTTTAGTAATACGTTTTATCCAATCCACTCACGAAACCATTCCGGGAAAAACAGCTTAATAACTGCCAATACAGGTAAGATTTCAAGGGTCCAAAAGTACAAAATAATATAATACCAGCGCACTCGCTCGCGCAATGCAAGAACCGTGGTGCGCAGAATCCGCACTACAAATACGATAGCAACCGGTAAGAAGAGCAGTAAATTCTTGGTTTCTGGTATGAATGGCGAAAAATGATCTACAAATAAAATTACGAGATAGAAGATCCCAACTGCTTGTAAACTTAGGAATGAATAGAACTGAATTTCACGAAATAATTGATCGCTGCCAGATAATCTTGTAAACAGCCATGTAACAATAACCAGATAAAGCAAATAGCCGGGCAGCACCAAATATGTAATGAACTGGTCAAGATTTGTATTGAACTTGTTGAAGAGTATAAAGGAAAAAATGCCAAAGAAATGAACGGTTAATAAAGTAGAAGCCAGATTCGACATCTCTTCACCGTCTTTCGCTAAATCTTCGCTAGATCTTAATAGTACTGAAGATTTGAAAAGAACAACAAAGACATCACGTTGAATTGTTCTTGCCAAAGCAACCAAAAGTGCACCCACAAAAAACACCAAAAGCGCTAAGCTTGAATCGTTTGTAACCCGAGGCTCCAAAACCATTTCTCCAAATTGTTGCGATTGTGCTAAGAAAAAATTCACTTTGAGATTCTTATAGTTACAAAGGTATGATTCTACTTTATTTAAAAGTTCAAAGCGATCAAAAGGTTGAAAAGTTCAAAGGACTTTCAATCCTTACATTGAACATTTTGAACTCTTTGATTTGTTTGAGCTGTTGAACCTTTCTCCGATTGATTCATTTCACTACATTTGCACTGTTAAAATTAAAACAGTTGTAATGGCAACAGACTTATATACACATCCCGATTACTTGTTAATGGACGAATTGCTTACAGATGAGCAGAAATTGGTTCGCGATTCAGCTCGTGCTTGGGTGAAGAAAGAGGTTTCTCCAATTATTGATGAGCATTATGAGAAAGCAACTTTCCCAATGCACTTATTGAATGGTTTGGGAGAAATTGGAGCTTTTGGCCCATATATTCCTGAAGAATATGGTGGTCCCGGGTTAGATCAAATTTCTTACGGTTTGATTATGCAGGAATTGGAGCGTTGTGATTCAGGTTTGAGATCTACAGCATCTGTTCAGTCTTCTTTAGTTATGTATCCAATTTGGAAATACGGAACTGAAGAACAAAAACAAAAATACTTGCCAAAACTTGCTACTGGTGAAATGATGGGCTGTTTCGGTTTGACTGAACCAGATTATGGATCAGATCCAGGAGGTATGATCACGAACTTCAAAGATATGGGTGACCATTATTTGTTGAACGGAGCAAAAATGTGGATTTCTAATGCACCATTCGCTGATATCGCTGTTGTTTGGGCTAAAAATGAGGAAGGACGTATTCACGGATTGGTTGTTGAACGTGGAATGGAAGGGTTTTCAACTCCTGAAATGCACGGTAAACTTTCATTGAGAGCTTCTGCAACTGGTGAATTGATCTTTGTAAATGTTAAAGTTCCGAAGGAAAACTTACTTCCGGGTCGCTCTGGTTTAGGTGCGCCTTTGAGTTGTTTGGATTCTGCTCGTTACGGTATTGCATGGGGTGCTCTTGGTGCTGCTATGGATTGTTACGATCAGGCATTGCGTTATTCAAAAGAACGTATTCAGTTTAATGTTCCAATCGGTTCATTCCAGTTAATTCAAAA
>CAMLET010000169.1 GCA_946479125.1 uncultured Flavobacteriales bacterium | reverse complement strand
GTTCTCAATCATCAATCCTCTGGCACCACTTCCTGAGAAGGGTTTCATGAACATGACTGGTAATGCATCAACAAAATTGGTTGTGGCAACACCCAATTGAACAAGAATCCATTTTACACCATTCATTAAATCGGTGAGCGCGCCACAGCTTTTGAATAAACTCACCGCACAAAGCATCGCTACAAGGTAAGGAAGAATGTTTAGCGCAACTTGAAACCCTTCTTTCGCTCCGTTAACGAATACTTCAAAAGCGGCAATTCTCTTAATGACAGCCATTGAGATAAAGAACGTAATGAATCCAAAGATGATTGTTGAACTAAGAAGTCTGGAAACCCATGAAATGTCTTGTGGATGACTGCCTAAATACCACAACAATGAGAGAATTAATGCGGTCAAAGTACCTAAGTATGCAAGAATAACTGGATTTAGCAAGTTGATTTTTTGTCTGATTCCAACGAAGATTAAACCACCTAACATAGCGAAGTATGTGGTCAATAAGATGGGAATGAATACTGCAGTTGGATTATGAGAACCTGCGGCAGATCTCGCGGCCAATATAGAAACCGGAATAATTGTAAGTCCTGAAGCATTTAGTACAAGGAACATGATTTGCGCGTTCGAAGCTGTGTCCTTGTTTGGATTCAATTCCTGTAACTGCGACATCGCCCTGAGTCCTGCTGGTGTTGCTGCATTGTCCAATCCCAGCATATTTGCAGAGAAGTTGAGCATGATACTTCCCATGGCCGGATGGTTCTTTGGAATTTCAGGGAAAAGACGTGAGAATAATGGGTTGACAAGTTTGGTCATAATGTTTACGGCGCCGCTTTCTTCACCAACTTTCATGAGTCCCATCCACAAACAAAGCATTCCAGTCATGAAAATAGCCAATTCGAATGCAGTATTTGCAGCATCGAAAAGTCCATCCATCATGTGTTTCAGGATCCATGTGTCTTGCCAGAAAATAAGTTTAGAAAATCCCATGACCAGAGCCACGACGAACATTCCAATCCAAACGCGATTTAATACCATAAATCAAAAGTCGGAATAATTACCACGAGAAATCCTGTTTCCCTTTACAGATATTCACAAAGTTTTCAATAAGAACCAAGCCGTTGTTTCCAGAAACTTCGGGGTGGAATTGTACGCCGTAAAGTGGCTTGCTTTCGTGCATCATGGCTTCGTTGATACAAGCATCTGAAACACCAACATGAATAAAATGATGTGGAATGGAAACGCTCTCGCAATGGTCTTCCATGAATTCAATTTCGTTTGGAAGTCGGTCAAACAGCGGACATTCGGCAATAATTTCAATGGTTTGCAGGTGTCGATCTTCTTTTTGGCGATTCGCCAATGAATCATAGGTTAAAGCTAACATTTGGTGACCAAAGCAAATTCCCAACACCGGTTTTTCGGTGGTTTTCAACCAGGTAAACTTTTCCAAATAGGGATCAGGATCTTTTTCTGTAATCAGAATTGGCGCTCCCGAAATGATAAATCCGTCGGCATCTTCGTATTCCGAATAGTCGAAATCCGCCAGTTGCACAATTTTAGAATAGTGAAATTCCTCAACCATTTCCAGGATGTGAGGCGTTTTTGTACTTCCGCAATTGATAATGACAATCATAGTTCTATTTGACCAATTCCCTGACGAAGGATTTCAATGTTTCCGTCAACGCAACTTACTATCGTTGAAGCTTCCAGATTTCCTTGTCCACCATCAATAATTACAGCTACTTCATCGTCGTAACGTTCGTAAATAGCAGCCGGATCAACGAAATAGTCTGTGATTTCATCTTCGTTATCGTGCAAAGAGGTTACAGCTAAAGGATTTCCTAAAGCGTTCACCAATGTGGTAACAATCACATTATCCGGAATACGAATACCAATTTCCTTTTTGCTCGAATCAAACAACTTCGAAACATCGTGTGATGCGTCCAAAATAAAAGTATATGGTCCTGGCAAATGGTAATTCAACAAACGGAACGTTGCTTTATCCAACTGACGAACGTATTCCGAAACTTGTGACATATCGTCACACATAATAGAAATATTGGTTTTGGATAGCTTCGAATTCTTCCATTTCGCCAATTCGTTCAGTGCTTTTTTGTTTTTCAAGTCGCAAGCCACTGCGTAAACGGAGTCGGTTGGAATGATGACCAATTCCCCCTTTTTTAGTTCGCTTACAATTTGGTCGATCAAACGACTGTCAATGTTATATGGATTTATTTCGATGAACATAGCTCAAAATTAGTAATTGCTAACTACAAATTACCAATTGCAGATGCCAATCACAAGTGTTAGTCGTTAATCATTTGTAATTCGTAATTGGTCACTAGTAATTAGTTAAAGGATTTTGATTTCAGTTCGTCTATTTGCCTGATGTTCTTCTTCTGAACAAACAACGCCGTCTTTACAACGATTGATCAATTGTGATTCTCCATAACCTTTGGCAACGATACTGCTGGTTGGAACACCTTTTTTGATCAGATAATCAACACAACTTTGCGCTCTGGCTTGCGATAGTTTCTGGTTTCCGGTAACCGAACCTCGCGCATCCGTGTGAGATGCCAATTCGATTTTTAACTTGTTTTCAATGATGAATTCAGCAAGTTTGTCTAGCGAAGCCATACTTTCTGGTCGTAATGTCGATTTATTGTAATCGTAGAAAATGTTTTCCAGCTTGAACTTGTCGCCCTTTTTGATGAGTGGAAGTTGGAGTAGAAGCTGAATCACTTTATCATCTTCATCGGAAGTCTGGAAAAGTGTCTGATCATCTACATAACCGCGTTTCGTGGCATGCGCTTCGTATTCTGTAAATCGGTCTACAACCAAAGTAGCTAATCCTTCTTCGTTGGTGTAAAGTACAGTGTCTTTTTTCGTAATAGGATTGGTAATTGTTGTTTTTGCATTCTTGATAGGAAGGTTCGTTCCGCGCTCGATAACTTTCAATGTAACATCAATAATTAAAGGTTGAAGGAATAGTTCTCCAGTCAACAATGTGTCTCTTGTGATTCCTGTAGTTTCAATATTCAGCGCTTCTTTTAATTTAAAGTATTTCTTTGATGTGTTGAATGTATAACTATGATTTACAAATAATTGAGTGTTGAATTTTCCTAATGAATCTGTGTATAACGTATCGTTTTGATTTGTAGTTAAATCTGTGAAAAGCACATACTGATTTGGAAGTGGTTCGTCTATCTGATAATCTGCAAAAACAGTTCCTTCAAAGTTGATCAACGGATCTTTTCTTGTCCATGCGTAAATTCGATCTACAAAATCTCCACGATTGGAAGAGAAGAATCCACCTTTCTCAGATGGAAGTGCAATGATCCCGAAATCGTCGAAAGAAGTATTGATTGGTGCGCCCATGTTCAATACTTTTCCATCTAAACTCAACGATGTACTGAAAACATCCAAACCGCCAATTCCGAAATGTCCGCGAGAGGAGAAATACAAGGTATTCGCCGTTAAATGTGGAAACAATTCGTCTTGATCAGTATTGATATTTGGACCCAAATTCACTGGTTCTGACCATGCATTTCCATTGAATTCAGAATAATACAAATCTGCTCCACCAAAACCTCCTGGTTGTTTGCTTGAGAAATAGATGCGTTTTCCATCTGCGGAATAACATGCGTGTCCAACATTGTAAGCTGGATTGTTGAATGGGAAAGGAGTGACTTCCTGCCAAACACCGTTAATCTTCTTCGAAAAGTAAATCGCCAAAACAACTATTTCCTGATCGTTGTGTTTGCCCAATGTGTTTTTGGTAATCACCATCGAGTTTCCGTCAGGACTAAACGAAACTGGTCCGTCGTGAGCACGTGAGAAAAATGCATCTTTCAACACTTTCGGTTTGATCAAACTGGAATCGATATCATACGGTGAATACAGCATATTGATGAAATAACTGTTGTCCCAGCCGTATTTTCCATTTAAGAAACCAGCGTTTTTCGCCTTCGACATGAAGAGAATTCCTTTGTCGTAGAACGTTGGACAAAAATCCCCTAAACCAGAGTTGATGGTTAATGGTTCAATAAAGTAAATGGAAGAATCTGCCAATAAATGCCCGAAGTCCTGATTTTTATCCTTCAATAGTTGGACAAAATTGTTTGTAGGATAAACCAGATTTGCGTCAGCTAATAGTTGATCTGCAACCTCGTATTGCCCAATTACACGCAGTAGATCAATGTATTCAACGTAATCGGCTTCCGTTAAACGATTGGTTTCGTGAAGTTTTGAATAGTAGTATTTAGCTTTGTTGAATTGATACAAATTCTTGTTGGAAATGGCAGCTTTTCGAACGTTTTCCCAATTGATAGTTCCCTTTCCACTAATTGTTTTTCGTGCAAGTTCCTCATAAATAGGTGCGGCTGAGAAATATTCCAGCTTGGCAAAATGCTCATCTGCTTTGCGCTGTTTAGCCTGGGCAAATGTGATGTTTGAAAGAAGTATGAAGAATGAAACAAGTAAAAGTGTGCGCATCAGTTAACTAGAAATAGCGTGGAGAGTTGTAAACTACTTTTTTGAAATTGAAATCGTAAGTTAGTAATATTTCATGTGAACCACTTTGGTATTTCATCAATCCATTAATTGGAAAATCATATGCATAACCAACCTGAACACACTTCTTAATCGTGACAATTGCAGTAACGCCAACAGATTCGTTGTATCTGTACATGGTTCCAAACCACAATTTATCGTACATCATTAAACTCAGATTGAAATCCATTGTCAAGGGAGCATCTGGTGTGTATTTGATCATGGTTGAAGGTTTCAGTTTCAAAACACTGTTCAAATCGAAAACTCCACCTGCTGCAAAGAAAAAGTGTCGCTTGTTCAAAGTTGTAACAAGCGTTGTTGCATCTTCAAATTTTGCCTCGAACAAGCGGGGAGAAGAGATTCCAACATAATACTTATCACCATAATAATACAATCCGGCTCCCAAATTTGGTTTGGTGCTCGAGAAACGCTGTCCGTAATACGGATCGTTGATATCCGTAACATTCAAACTACTGAAATCAAAACTCATAAAATCGGCGCCACCAGATAAACCGGCAACTAGTCTGTCACCTCTTTTATTCAGACGAATTCCCGCACTCAGATCCGCATAAGCTGCGGTACGATTTCTACTTCCTATGTTGTCGTTAACAAAATGGCCACCAACTCCAAGGTTATTTCCCAAAATAGGAGAGTGTACACTAAACCATTGCGACATAGGTGAACCGTTGTATCCAACCCATTGAAAACGGGCAAGAGAAACCAGGCTCAACGATTGTCGGCTTCCTGCATATGCTGGATTGTAATACAACGGATTTTGCATGTACAACGACATCTGTTCGTCTTGCTGTGCAACCGACATCACACTCAAGCACAAAGCGAAACAAGTAAGTATTTTCTTTTTCATGCTTTTAGTATTGAAGTTCTAAGTAACCTTTGTATTCTGTATTCTCGGAATCATTCAGCTTAATCTGATAGAAATAAGTTCCAAACGGAACTTTTCCTGATTTCCCATCAATGGTCAATCCGTTATTTGGTTCTCCATTCCAAGGTGTTGTGTAAGGTGAAACCCGATAGATTAAATTCCCCCAACGATTGTAAATGAACACTTCAGCGTCAGGATAATATTCCAAACCTTCAATATCCCAGGTGTCGTTGAATCCGTTTCCGTCCGGAGTAACCAATTCAGGAATATCCAAACAAGAAGGAGAGTGTAGAATCGAAACAGCGTTGGTATCAGAAGAAATACAGCCTAAACTATCCGTTATTTGAACAATGTAATTTCCCTCCTGATTTTGTGTAAACGTTGGAATGGTAATACTTGCGTTGGTGCTAGAGAATAAATTCGGACCTGCCCATGCATATGTTCCGCCACCAGTAGCAGTAAGGATCAATGTTTGTCCGGCACACAGTTCACTTGGTCCGTTAATTCCCCCAAAATCGGCAGAACTAATCGCTATCACAATTGTGTCTGCGTTCATACAACCGTTTCCGTCAGTAATGGTAATTGCATACGATCCACTCTGATTATTGGATGCAGGATCGAAAATGATAGTATCGTTTGTCGAAGTAAATCCGTTTGGTCCAGCCCAGTTCAATGTTCCGTTTCCAGTTGCAGTCAATTCAACCATTCCGCCTTGACAAAAAGTATTGTTATTCGTTGAATTCGAACTTAATGAAATGCCTGGAAGTGGATTAATCGTTACTAAAACTGAATCTGTTGCAGAACAATTTTGACCACTCATTCCAGTTACGTAGTAATAACCTGCGTTAGCAAAAGTAACATTGGTCAAAGTTACAGTCGCGCCATTTCCGGAATAGCTGTTCGGACCCGTCCAAGTAAACGAAGTTGCTCCAGTTGCGGTTAAAACAATGTTCGTATCGAAACATACAGTTGAATCTGTATTGTTTCCATCGATACCAACTATTGGAAGCGCATTTACAGTTAAGTCTGCACAGCCAGGAGCACTTGGACAACCATTGACAGTAACTGTAACACAATATGTTCCGGTATTTGTTAGTAAAACAGGATCAATTGTAAAGCTTGAAGTTACATCTGTAAATCCGTTTGGACCGGTCCATGAATACGAACCACCTGCAACAGTTGTTGTTGAGCCAGTAATTGAATTGTTGATACATGGCGAAGCATCGTCAAAATTAACCGATGGAGTAGTTGGGGTAGGGAAGTTGTTCACTGTAAAAGGACCAAAAGTCGCTTGACAACCGTTTCCATCTGTAATATCAACCGTATAGTTTCCTGCTGAAACGTTAGTTAAGTCAGAATTTACTCCGACATTATTTCCTAATCCGTCGTGCCATAAATAGTCAATCGTTGGTGTTCCGTTTACTACAATTCCAATCAAAGAACCAGTTGGATTATCACAATTACTGTTGTTTGAAGTTGGTGATGTAGTTAGTGATGGAAGCGAATTAACAATAATGTTAATTTGGTCCGTAGACGAACATCCAGCCGTGGTTCCTGTTACAGAATATGTTGTATTT
>CAMLET010000168.1 GCA_946479125.1 uncultured Flavobacteriales bacterium | reverse complement strand
ATGTGCTTCTTATTTTGAGAAAACAACGTCAGGAAATCACGCATTTTCAAATTGAAATTGATGCAAAAAGAGCGAATGCAATTCCGTCTGTTTTTGAAGAAATTACCCTCATTTTTATTCTGAATCAAGGCGTAAATGAAGATAAACTTCAATCGGCAATTCATTTAACGCATGAAAAATACTGTTCGGTGTCGCAATCATTGAATCCAAACATTAAAATAAACATTGAAACCAAACTGATCTAATGAGTAAGTACAGAGAAGAAACATTGGCCATTCGGTTGCAGAATGAGCGCACACAGGAAAGAGAACACAGTGTTCCCTTGTATCTGACAAGTAGTTTTGTGTTTGACGATGCGGAACAAATGCGTGCGGCTTTTACTGATGAAATTGAAGCAAACATTTATTCACGTTATTCCAATCCGAATGTGGATGAATTGCTTCAGAAAATTGCTGCACTGGAAGAAGGTGAAGCTGCATGGGCAACTGCTACCGGAATGGCTGCCGTGTTCACAACATTCGCCGCACTTTTGAAAAGTGGTGATCACATTGTTTCGTCTCGTTCTGTTTTTGGCTCAACACATCAGTTGTTCATGAATATTCTCCCGAAATGGGGAATTACAACTACTTATGTTGATTCAGATGATTATGAAGCTTACTCGAAAGCGATTACTCCAGCTACAAAAATGTTGTATTTGGAAACACCTTCAAATCCTGGATTAGATATCATTGACCTCGATAAAATTGGTGCTATTTGCAAAGAGAAGAAAGTTCTTTTTGTGGTCGATAACTGTTTTGCAACGCCAATTATTCAAAAACCATTGCGTTTTGGTGCCGATATCAGTATTCATTCTGCGACCAAATACATTGATGGTCAGGGAAGAGTTTTGGGCGGACTAATCGTCTCAACAAAAGAAATTATCAAGCAAATTGAAGGTTTCGCTCGTCATAGCGGTCCTGCGATGAGTCCGTTCAATGCCTGGATTCTATCAAAATCGTTGGAAACACTTTCTTTAAGAGTTGAAAAACAAAGTGCAAATGCCTTGGAAATTGCGCAGCGCTTAGAAAAACATGACAAGGTAGATTGGGTGAAATATCCCTTTCTGATCTCTCATCCGCAGTATGAAATTGCGAAAAAACAAATGCGCTTTGGTGGTGGAATTGTTTCGTTTCAGATAAAAGGCGGAATTGAAGCCGGTAGAAAGTTTCTTGATAGTTTACAATTGTTTTCGCTTACGCCTAATTTGGGTGATAGCAGAAGTATTGCAACGCATCCGGCGTCTACTACGCATTCTAAACTACAACCTGAAGAAAGACTGGAAGTTGGAATTTCTGACGGTTTGGTGCGCTTAAGCATTGGGCTGGAGCACATAGAAGATGTTTGGGAAGACATTGAGAGCGCTTTGCGTTAATTACGAATGACGAATTACAAATTACTAGTTAACAGTTGTTAGCGATAGGAATCTATTAATAATTCATAATTCGTCATTAGTAATTTGTAATTCCGAACTCGGCTTTGCTGAAGTTCTTATCTTTGCACAAAAAAAATTCTATGTCACAAGATATTAATGCGGTGAGTTATTGTATTGGAATGTCGGTAGCAGACAGTTTAATGCAGCAAGATTTAAATGGAATTGATCCACAAGTTATGGCTGAGGCAATTGCTGATGTTTTTGCTGGAAAAACGCTTAAATTTTCACCAGAACAAGCTAACGGAATTATTCAGGGATATTTACAAGACGTTACATCTTCAAAATTTGAAGTATACAAAACTGAAGGAGAAGATTTCTTAGCTAAGAACAAAGAAAAACAAGGCGTTAACACAACAGCAACAGGTTTACAATACGAAGTTATTTCTGAAGGTTCAGGAGCAAAACCAAGTTCAAATGATACGGTTCAGGTTCATTACCACGGTACTTTGATCGACGGAACTGTTTTCGATTCATCTGTTGAAAGAGGTTTACCCGCAACTTTTGGTGTACACCAAGTGATTAAAGGTTGGACAGAAGCACTTCAATTGATGCCTGTTGGATCTAAATACAGACTTTACATTCCACAAGATTTGGCTTACGGAGCTCATCCACACCCGGGTGGAGCTATCAAACCGTTTATGACTTTAATCTTTGATGTTGAATTAATTGCAATAGAAAACTAATATGCGAATTTACAGCTTACTAATCGCCACAACTTTATTATTCTCTTGCGGTGATGCAGAGAAAAAAGGTGATGTTGAAACTTTAGAGTTAAAAACTCCGAAACAAGAGCTTTCTTACTTGGTTGGAGCAGATCATGCTCACCAATTGGATAAAGATCCAAACAAAGCAAAATACGACAAGGAACAATTGTTGAAAGGATTTTGTGATGGATTAGAGAATCCGGATGCATTTAACGATGCTGCTCAGCAGGATTTAATGAAATGTGTTGGAAACGGACAGTTCAATGAGTCGTTTAACGTGCCGGGTTCATTGGCAATTGGAAAATTGTTTGGTACAACTTTCAGCCAGTCATGGACAAAATTGAACTTCATGTCGGAGTTCGATAAAAAGTACATCATTTATGGATTTGAATTGGGTTTACGTGATCAGGATACATTGATCGCTGAAGGTCCAAAACAAAAAATGATGTCTGATCTAATGAATAAATTGAATACCAGAATTTCTGCTGAAGTAACAAGAACTGAAAAGGTATTCTTTGACAAGATCAAGAAAAAACCAGGAATTAAAGAATTGCCTCAAGGAATTTATTTAGAAGCTGTAAAAGAAGGTACAGGTGCTAATCCAAAGATCACAGATGATGTATTAACACATTATTCATTGATGAATGCAAACGGAGATACATTACAAACAAGTTTAGGTTCTGAGCCTGTTGGTTTCAACTTGAGCGGTGTAATTCCGGGATGGAGCGTTGGAATTCCTTTCATGAAAAAAGGAGGGAAGTACAAACTTTATGTACCACAAGCAATGGGTTACGGAGCGCAGGGAACACCAGATGGATTGATTCCACCATTCTCCATTTTGATCTTCTACATTGAATTAAAAGACATCGGCGAAGCGGGAACGCTTTCAAAACGTTAATAAAGGAAGGGGAAACAAAATTTGTTTCCCCTTTTTCTTTGCCATCATTGCCGGTTGACAGCACTTCTTAATTCTGACACTTCACATGAAGTGCTGAACGTGACTAAACCATTGTCCTGTACAGAATTCTATAATTGAAAAAAGTAACTGTAAGGGCGAATAATTATTCGCCCCGACTAGACCGACCCAGCCAGACTTTACTTAAAAGGAAAATCAGGAATAGGAATAAACTGATCTTCTTCGCCCTTAATCTTTGGGAACGACAAGCTTTTCCAATCTGCAATTGCCTTTGTTATCTTGTCTCTTGATGAGCTTACAAAGTTCCAGTGAATGAAACGTTCTTCTTCGAACGCCTCGCCGCCAAACAAATACAAACTGGTGTTTTCTAATACTTCGAAAGAACATAGCTTAGCATCTTTAGCTACCAATAGTTGCTTCGGACCAAATACTTCACCGTCAATCTTAATTCCGCCTTCTAAAATGTAAAGACCACATTCTCCATAAAGAGCATCCTCGAAATTGATCTGAGCAGCTTTAGTGCTTTTTATTTCCAATAAATAAAGCGGACTATAAACCGGAACAGGCGATTTCTTATCGAAAAGTTCGCCAGCTAATAATTTAAATTGAACATTGTCTTTTTCCCAGCTTGGAAGTTGATTTGCCTCAACATGCGTGAAACTCGGCTCGCAATCTTCTTCATGTTTTGGAAGTGCCACCCAAATTTGAAGTCCGTGAAGATTTCCTCCTGAACCTTTCATGCGTTCTGGTGTGCGCTCGGAATGCACAACGCCTTTTCCTCCTGTCATCCAGTTAACTGCACCAGGGCTAATTTCTACATTCGATCCAATACTGTCTTTATGCAAAACTGTTCCTTCGAACAAGTAAGTTAGCGTCGAAAGTCCAATATGCGGGTGTGGTCCGATATCCAAAATGTCATTGTTTGAATAGGAGACAGGTCCCATATGATCAATGAAAATAAACGGTCCAACCATTCGTTTCTCACGAAATGGAAGAATGCGACCTACCATGAAATTGCCAATGTTTGCGGCTCTTTCTTCAATTATTAATCCTACGTTCGACATATGTTTTATTTGGTGATGATGAAACCAATAAAGGTTGCGAGAATTCCCAATACGATACTTCCAATAATGTAGAGAAGGGCATTCCAAATCTGGTTTTGCTGAATGAGTACTAAGGATTCATTTGAGAATGCTGAGAATGTGGTGAAACCACCGCAGAAACCTACAACAAATAACGCTTTCAGATTTTGAGTGTCACCTGAATGCTTGTAGAAGTAGCCTAGAAGTAAACCTATTAGCAAGGAACCTATAACGTTTATGAGGAAAGTCCCAAGAGGAAAGTTAAAATTGTATTTCTGAAACCCTTGTCCAACCAAATAGCGCAAAACGCTTCCCAGTCCTCCTCCAACAAATATCAGTAACAGTATTTTCATCTTAAATAGGCAAGAAAATAGCTAAACGGTACATGATTGGCTGAATAACTCCAGCATCGTTTTTTATAAAATACCCGTAACGGTAGGGACTATTCGGACTATTTGCAATGTCGTAATAAACTCCGGCGTTCAGCCTGAAATTTTCAAATTCATGAGAAAATCCACCGCCCGTTAAAGCTGTCACAACCCAAGTTCTGCTTTGACTTGGAACAACAACATTAAATGGAGAAGAAAGTAATTCAATTTCGGTTCCAATAAAGAAGTAGTTCAGCATGCGGTAATGCAAAAATCCGCCACCTCCATAAACATTGAAAGCATAAGCCGATCCTGTGTAAACCGGTTTCGACCATGTGCGTTGGAAACGAACACTTGGACCAACAACCAGATTTTCTTTTACTTCAAATCCATATTTCAAACCAACGCCAAACATTCCTGAAAAGGTGCTTGCGCTGAAAGCGGCATCAATTCCAATTTCCTGCGGAACTCGTTTATCCTCCGTTTCTTCTTCGTCAGAATAATACAATTCGGTGTCCTCTTGCGCAAAGGAAACGCTGGAAATAATCAAAAAAAGGAAGAATAAATACTTCATAACCAATGTGTGCTCTAATTTACAATTATTTGAAGTTTTGTCATTTAGAAATTCGAATTAAAAGCTCCTCATTAATTTCATGTTTGCCTTCAAATTGCTCTACTTTGAAATCTAGATTCTTATAAAGCATTATCATTTCGTTTGCAATTTCACCATTGAAATATGGATCTTGATTTCCGATAACAGCGAATCTTTCTTCAGGAAGTTTTAGGTTTTCGTTTATGGAAATATCTGGCGGAAAAACACCCGCCCATGCAATAAAGCGATCTACGGGAATTTTGGTATTACTCAACCATCGAGCGGCTGTTGCAACCCCTTGAGAGAAACCAAGAACAGTGATCTTTGAAGGTTTTAATTCCTCAACAAGTGAACCTAATAATTGATTCAACGCTTCAATATTCTCTGAAATGTCTTGTTCACGCCATTCTCGTGTCATCCATGAAGCACCAACACGACCAGAAGTTCCTTCGAGATAAAAACGGTGCATTCCTTCCGGACAAACGACCACAAAATCTTCTCCCAGATGTTCAAATTTCTTTCCAAAAAACTGAATTAACTGACCGTAACCATGGAGCGCTACAAGTAAATGTTTTCCGTTTTCGGGTAATTCAGGAAATAACGAATACCGAAGTTGGCGTTGAACCGTAAAGTGTTTGAGTGTCATTTTACTTCACCAATCTATACTTCGTAAATCGCGGATCGAAAGTGAACTTGTAGAGTAATTCCTTTTCCTCGGAAATCGTTGGAACGTATTGGTACATATCACCAATTTCCTTGTTGTAGCCGTCAATTTCACTTTTGTAGATGTAAATGTCCTTTCCTTTCGAATTGGGTTGACTCACATACTTATGGAGCAATGCTTCCGGAACATCATTTCCTGCATTGTCAAAATATTTCCACTGGAACACCAATAAAAGATCTGCTTCGTTGAATACGCTGTAGTAGCTTTTGTATCCTGAATTTCGAACCCGGTATTCAATGATCACGTCTTTTCTAACCTCAGAAAGGATGTTTTCAAATGTTACATCAAGTTCTCTTCCCGGAGTAGAAGGAACAGGAATAGGAACAGAATAACGACCTGAAGCTCCATCGAAGTAAATGAAGTAGTTGTAATTCCCCATAAACCCAATTTCAGCCGCTTTTCCCTGGTTTCCGCTTTTAATTGCCTGCTCCATAGCATAATCCAAACGGTTTACGGTAATGATCGCATCCAATATGGTGTCAGAATTGATTTCAGCTCTGTACACTTTCATTTTGAAATTTTCATTTGCCGGAATACGGAGTTTAGCTGTCACTTCACGTTTAGATCTGCTGAAAAATTCCGCTTCGGTTTCCTGAGTTTTCGTATCAGTTGATTCTGTTACAGGTTCTGTTGAATCATCATCTGGTTCTCCGCACGAAGCAAACAGCAATAAAGGGAAAATAAGAAAGAGTATTTTATTCATTATGGTTCAATATCTAGATTAAAACGGTTCTTGAGGTCTAAAAGGTTGGTATTGATCTTCGAAAAACGCTCAAATTTGTCTTTTCCGGTAAGGTATTTTGTTTCTTCTACTTGTTGTGAGCTCACTTCAATTCGAATTTTCAGGTCGAAATTTTTCAATTCTGTGCGCAAATATCCAAGTAAATCTTCCATTACAGCCTCCATTCGCCCCATTTGAATGGTATTGTCGGTTTCAAACAAATAGTTCACCTCGTCCAATTGCACAAGATCTCTTTTCGTCATTACCAAAAACAAAGGTTCCTGTTCTTCAGCGCGGTATTTATGCGCCATTTTCTTCCAGTGAAGCAATAGATCATCACGTTGGAATGGTTCACGAGGCAAATCTTCGTTTCGAACACTTTTGTTCGCCGAATGATAAGCCATTCGTTGATTAATAGAAAGATTT
>CAMLET010000167.1 GCA_946479125.1 uncultured Flavobacteriales bacterium | reverse complement strand
ATTCTTCGCATCAACATAATCCAGTAAATCACGTTCACCCATGTGACGGTAAATGTCAGTTCTCCAATCTCTACCGTAACCTTCACTTGCTCTGTAATCTACATCAATTACGGTGTAGCCTTCGCTTACCAGTTTTTGGTGAAACAGCATTTCACGGTAGTAATTACTCCAGAAATAATGTGCGTTTTGAAGATATCCAGCACCATGAACGAAAAGAACTGCTGCTCCGTTCGCGTTCGTGGGTTTGTACAATCGTGCGTAAGCTTGTTTTCCGTCGGAAGTTGGAACCATTACCACTTCTGGTTGAATCAATTTTAATGCTTTGTATGGAGCCGTTGTACTTGTTGTAACTCTCGATAGCTTTGCATTTGGTTGATTCGGTGCAGTGTACAATTCCCATGGATCTTGTGTTGTAGAATAACGAATGGCCCATGTTTTTTCATCTGGTGAAAGCGACCATTCGATTCCAAAATTCCCTTCGAATAGTGGAGTTAGCTTGTTTGTTGCAATATCCAATTGATACCCGTTTCGAACTCCGGGATGAATCTTGTTTGCTAAAATGTAAAAACGCTTCTTGTCTTTTGATATCAAGGTTTCATAAACTTCCCATTTTCCTGAAGTAAGTGCTGTTTTTGTTTTCGACTGCACGTTCATTTTGTACAAATGCGAATATCCTGTTTCTTCACTTTGGAAGTAAATCTCGTTGTTGTTCAACCAACCTAACGTTCCAATTGCCTCGTTCCAACCAGAAATTCCTGGACCACCAATCCAGGCTTCGTCGTGTTGGTGATTCAGTTCCGTAACTGCTCCAGTTTCGAGGTTTATCAATACGATCCAACGGTCTTTGTTGTCGTAAGTACGAATGTCAACTACAGCAGTTTGATTGCTTTCGTTCATGATTGATCCGTGAATACACAGGTTTCTGTCTTTATCGTACAATTCCGATGCGTCACCATATTCTTTCAAATACTGAGCCTTTTTACGAATGTCTGTCAACGCTGAAAAGGAAACCCAAATCGTAGAATCCAGTTTCGCATTGTAGATTCCCATTCTGTCGGAAGGATCTTTATCGTCGACTTTGGAACGTGCATTTCTCCATTGCGTAACGCCGTTTTCGGTAATGAAGGCTTCGTAATTCGTTCCTTTCGAATCCGCATCTGTTCGGGCAACAAAACTCACAAACTGACCATTTGGACTTACCGTTAGATCATATACGTTCTCCGTTGTGGCGAAATAAATGGGTTGCGGGAATTTACGCTTGATTTGATGTTCCTTATCCCACTTTTTCTTTGCGTCTTGCAATTGGATGTATGGGAACAATTCGCGCTGTTGTTTTTGCAGATAAGTCGTGTCAGTCGAAGCACCTGGTTTCGATCCTTGAACGAAATTGGTGATTTGAAGAATACTTCCGTTCAGTTGGTTGTAACAATAGATTTGAATTCCAGCTTGAAAGAAAATGCTGTTTCCGTCGCTGCTGCGCTGAATATTATAAACGCTTTGTTCAATAGCGTAAACTGGTTTTATCGTTCCTGTTTTGAAATCGTAACAAGCCAGGTTTCCGTTGTCGCTGTAATAGTAATTGGCGAATTTCTTTTGCTCGTAAGAAATCGTCGGAAGCATTTTGTATTCCTGATTTGAGTAAGGAACTTCTTCAATTTTCTTAGAATCGAGAGTGTAGGCATAAGGAGTTGTTTTCAACTGCATTTTTGGATTCCACTGAAAGTAGATCTGTTTACCATCAACCGACCATTGAATATCTTCCGGAGAATAACCAATGAAGTCATTTCCTTTCATGATTTCTTTCAAATCGATTTGTTGTGCTGAACTCGCTAAAGCGCAAACAAGGGTGAGTAACGTTAATGCAATTTTCATTTTCTATGTTTATTGCGAAGTATTCTCGATCTTACTATCGTGAACTACTTCTGTATTTTTTATTAAAATTCCGAATCATCGATCTCACAGACGGCAATGTCTGTTCCTGAAGCATTTCCATTGCCGAAAATAATTCATTTAACAGTTCCGGGTATTTTTTCAGGTAATGAAGTTCAATGTTTCGGAGTGCATGAATGCGCAAAGCTGGGAGAGAATCGGGGAGAGTTAGAAAGGCAAACAATTGATCCAGAAGATCGGAACGTTCCGAAAGATCGCCTTTAAAATGATTGAGAATCATACTCAGATTTCGCTGGCTTGTATGATTATCCGTACGCAGCAATTCATCCACAAAAAAGTTACACCAGTAATCCGTCAGCTGCAGCTTGTTTTTCATAAAGTAATGTCCTGCCAGCCAGGCACTGTATTCGGGAAGCGGATATTCCTTCTCCAGAACCGTCTGAAAAATCTCATTACGCAAGCGTTCATCTTTCTCCATCAACGCAATGGCCTGCGGGAAATCGCGTGTACTACGAAACTCGAGCACAAAATCTTTTCCGGATAATGATGGGTTGTAAATGATAGAAGAAATTTCCATTGAACAAAAATAACGGACTGAATGAGATAATGGATTTTTTACTATACTTGAAAAGCGAAACGCACTACCATTATTCACTTGACTGCTAGATTGATTATCTGGATTTTCATTAGGATTAGAGCCTGGAGATGTCGGTTGTAAACGATTAGAAGGTAAGTATATAAATAAGTTAGTAGCAAGTAACATTAACACCCGAACCATGATCAAGAAATTAAGTTTCATCAAAATTTTATTGTTAGTTGGATTGATTATTTCAGGATGCTGCTCAAACAACAAAAAGGCCCACAATTTTGACTTTACTAAAGAGGTCTGGATTTATGATTCACCATCGATGCCAGATAGTATCCGAAACTTTACGGATAACTTCATAATTTTTGATTCAACTGAGGTGAGCATGAATTATGATAATCTTGGAGAGTATACAATTAAAAAAGACACACTCCGTATTTTCCAGACATCTTATGTTTCCCAAGGAGGAGGTAAATATCAAAAAAGAGTTAGTGATCAATTTTTAGGAGTAATAACAAAAATGGATTCTACCCAAATTCTGATTAAATGTATTCGTGGATATTTCCCAATCAAATACAAAATGAGCTATGGACAGTTCGATAAATCCAAAATCATAAGACTGACCAATCAAAAAAGTAAAAAGAAGAAAAAAATCGACTTTGGTTATATAAGTATTGCATCATCTTCATGTTATGGTACATGTCCAGAGTTTAATCTTGAGTTATACAAGGATCGATTTTTCAAATTTCATTGCTCGAGCTACTGCAAGAAAACAGGTTTTTACAAAGGGAAATTAACCAAGAACGACATACGAAAAGTGGAAGATTTCATTTCATATTTGAACCTGAAAAACGATTCTACAATTTTCACAACACCGATTGACGCTCCTGAAGCAGTTGTTAAGCTAAAAGTAAATAATAGAGAATTTTATTTTTATGGTTACCCTGGAGAGTTTCAGAACAAAATGAATGAGTTGATGCGTGAATTATTTTTGATGGCCGAAAAATCAAAACTTGAGAAAACCAATAAGACTTTGAAGTTTAAAGCAAACTTACAAATACCGCCAATAGAGCAAACGATTCAATTCCTTCCACCAATTAACGAAAATGAACCAGCTACTAACACCAAATAAGCAAAAGCGAAAAAAGTATAAGATTTGTTAAGCACCTTTGCCTATTTGGAAAACGTTACAAACAATTACAATTATTATCTTGATAAAAACTCATCATAGATCTAAACCGAATAATGGATTGACCCACTCGATTGGACCAAAACAAATATCTGAGTCAATGAGTGGAATTGAAATTTACGAGGATTTATCCATATCATTTGATAAAGAAAAAGGTCGTCGAATAGGACTTTTTATTCCGGGATGGACTAGTCGGTATATGAAAGGTGATTCAAAAGATCTTTTACAATTTAGGAGAATCGTTTCTGGAACTTATTCAAATCCATTGGACGAGTGGCGAATCATATTGTACGCAGTAGAAATCAATGAAAACAATCAAATAAAAAGATTCCTTCTTGAAATTGGATTACATAAATTAAGACAATGGTTTGAATCCAAAAAGCCTGATACATGGTACAATGGGCATCGGCATTTTATTATTGGAATAAATGAAAGCTTAACAGAGTATTGTATATGGGAGACTCAAAACGAGTATACAGTAAAAAAGGAAATCAATGAGTTAAATACACCTAACACCAAATAGATCAAGCACAAAACTCACTATACTTGAAAAGCACTACCATTATTCACATGACTGGCTCCGACAGTAACGAAGCGGATCGTCGGGATTGTATTGAGGTTGACTGCGGAAGTGCACTGGCAGGAATTGAAATTTTTGCTATTATTGAGTCATGAAACGCATTGCGATTTTTCGATAACTACCAAATTAATTTATTCCTTATGACCGATAATAATGACATGATTACAGACGAAATGCCTTCTGAATTCAAATTAGAGAATTCAAGAATAATGTACGTGGAAGATAAGTCCTCAGGCCTTGAGGGAGAAGCCAGAATAGGAAGAGTGTACTTCTCAAAAACGGGAAGAACGTTTTATTATAGAAATCGCAGGTTCCAAAGTTTGAAAGGAATGGGCTTCAAAGCGAATTATGTTGATATGGATAATGGTGATGAATTCTGGATTTCGGGACCAAGAAAAGATAGACAGGATCGACTGTATGGCGGACAATTCGGAGTGGAAATTGATGAAGATGTGAGAGAAGAATATTTTGAATTGATAAATGGGAAAGCCTAAACTTCCCTGCTATCATATCGTTTATTAAGACTTCACAATTCTTTTATTAACCAACCCACACCCAATAAAACCCCGCAACCACCGTTTAGAAATCTTACTTCAATTACGCTTTATCCATCCACCAACAATAACCTGGATCGAATCATGAAAATTTGGTATTCCATATTTAATATCAAGGCTTATACGGGAAACGAACCTGCTTTTTACGAAAAGGAGGATTTTTGCTGGGTGGAAGCGATTGAGAAAAATGGGTTGGCCATTAAAGAGGAACTTGATGCGCATATTTCATCTAATCCACAACTCGCACCTTCTGAGAAAGATCAAAAGGTCAATTACCATGGTTTGTGGAAGACCATGCCATTGATGACTTGGGGCGTTGAGTTTCATAGGAATATTCGGAATTTCCCTGTAACGTCGGAAGTGTTGAAACAGGTTCCAGGATTGGTGTCGGCTTCCTTTAATTTGTTGGAGAAGAACGCCCAGATTACACCGCATTTTGGAGAAACCAATGCAAGTGTACGTGTGCATTTGGGCTTAACCATTCCTGGTCAATTGCCAGATGTTGGATTTAAAGTAAACGGTGTTTCTCGCTCTTGGGAAGAAGGAAAAGCGTTGGTGTTTTGTGATGGTTTTGAGCATTCAGGCTGGAATCATTCCAATCAAGACCGCTATATTTTGCTTTTAGACATTATCCGACCAGAATTCGTGCATCGAAAAAGATGGATTTGTGGAAATGTGTTGGCGGCATTATCGCTTCAATCAGTAGCGAAGAAATCTCCCATTTGGTTTTACAGCCTTTTTCTTCCTTTATCAATCCTTCATTTTTTCGCAAAGATTTCTGCTGTAGCTCTTGCGCCTTTGTATAATTTCGTTGGTAGGACAAGAGAATCAAAATCATTCATTTAAAAAAACGGGAAAGCCTAAGCTTCCCCCGTTATCATTTTGTTCTTAAGACTTCACAATCCTCTTATTCACCATATTCCCATTCTCCAAGCGTACAACCAAATTATACATTCCTGGAGCAAGACCAGATAATGAAATCGTTGTTTCAAAATTCAGGTTTCCGGTTGAGATTACTTTTCCTGATAGATCTGTACACTCAAAAGTGGCATTTTCCAAAGTGCTTTGTACCGTAATTTCATCTGTAAACGGATTAGGGTAAACCAATACTTGTTCGTTCGTGTTGTTTTCATTGATGTTAAGTGAGCCTTCATACTTTGCAAGTGCTGTAGAATAATCCGCTGATCCGGCTAAATACAATCCACCTTCATTGAACAACAAGTGGTGCTGCGTTCCGCCGTTGGTGATGGTGTCTTCGTCTACAATATTTCCGTTTTGCCCGTTCAATAAATAAACGGCTGTGTAGTATGGACCATTGGTATATTCATAAGCCGCAAGTACGGGCTGATCGTTATCAAGGAGCAAAAGATCCGTTACATCATAGGTTTCAGCAGAGAATTCCTGACGCCACACTTCGTTGCCATTCGGATCGTATTTAAAAACCGCAGTTAGGTATTCGTTTTGATCCGTTGAGTTGATTCCGGTAAGGTAAATGAAGTTCTGACTGTCTGTATTCAGCCCTAGAGAATTGTCTCCAAACACCAGGTTTTGTGCAAAGTCAGTTTCGTTCCATAGAAATACGCCGCCCGCGTTTAGCTTTTTCAATGAATAGCTATAGTTCAAAAAGGAAATGGCGTAAATGCTTCCATCTGGTGCTTCTGCAAGTTTTGGTGTTACATAAACGAATGCTGCGGTGTCTGGTGTACTCCAAAGTTCCTGACCGTCGGGAGCAAAGCGTGTGATTTCGTATTGACCATCACAAGCTATCAAATCATTATTCGCAGCAATAATCATATCAGCACCATAAGCGTAGTTATTCACGTCGTATTTCACCCATTCTTCCGTTCCAGCCTGATCGTATTTTACAATTGTTCCTGCTGAAAACCCATTGTTATCATTTACACTTCCGCTGACGTAAGTATCTCCGTTATTATCAGTGACAGCGTATTGAGCATATCCTGAAGTATAGAGGTTTTCTACAATTTCGGTTGACCAGCGCTCTTGTCCGTTTGCGTCAAAGCTGATCACAAACCACGCTGCATCCGATTGGCTTACGGTAACTTGTCCGGAAAAATACGTGTTTCCGTTTTGATCCATTCCACCGCTTCTCAGGAAAAACTGGTCGTAAGTTGGATGTTCGTAGTTTTCTTCCCAGATAGTCATTCCAGAAGGAGCAATTTTTTGGAGCAGAAGTTTGTTGTACGTTTCCGGCGGTGAATATTTGGTAATGAGTGTTGCT
>CAMLET010000166.1 GCA_946479125.1 uncultured Flavobacteriales bacterium | reverse complement strand
ATGATGGCACCAGATACTACAAGTACACAAAAAAGTACCTTATTCATTCAAATATTAAATTGTTATACTCAGCGTGCTAGCCACTTCAACAAATAAATCTGCTTCAGCTTGCAGCGACTGAATTGCCAAAAGTACTTTTGGACGTTCAGCTGGTAAAATAATGGCCTGGTCAAACGGAGTATACATTTGCTCGATCAAGTCGCGAGAAGTTGCTAAACGAGCATTCATCTCCGAATTTTTCGTGGCATTTTTAATACTCACAAGATCAGATAAACTGTAACCATCAACATCATTAGCAAAAGGTGAATCGTAGTAACCAACATACAGGTTAAAGATTCCCTGAGCATTTAAGAAAATATCTCTATGCGTATTGTCAGAAAAACATGAGTGCTCATCTTCCTGATCTTCGTGTGAGTATGCTACATACATGCGTTCTCCAGCCAACTCAAATCCAGAAAGAGATTTCATTGAAGTGAACATTTGACGAAGAGCAACTGAATTTGACTGATCAATAAACGTGTAGTAGAAACTTGAAGGAACAGCCGGATCCCAAGCGTCTTTCACCTGATCAAGTGCATCAACTAAAATCTGTGCACAAGCCGATAAATATTGTCCTCGTCTCAATTGGTTTGAAGCAGTTCCCCCAATCACGAAATCAGTGTAAGGTCGTGTTCCAGCGCTAACTGCACTTAAATCTTGTCCCCAAAGCAAAAACTCAATTGCATGGTATCCACAAGAAATATTTGTTTCACTTCCAAATTCATTTGCGTTGATGATAGTTGTTGCATCGATCACAGGATAGTTCACCGGATCATTGATAATTCCAGAAGACGCGTCATCCTGAGTGTAATCAACATACGCTTCATCCATTGGCCATGCGTTAATCAATCCTTCAGGACCATTATCCGGATTGTCAATAGGACCATCCACAAAACGGAAAACTTCAGACAAACCGTAAACCTCACGTGCGTCTAACCAAGCTTGTTTTGCCGCATCAAGAGTTCCTTGTGAAGGAGCAGCTACAAAACTGTTAATTGCAGTTTGAAGTAAAACGGATGATGTATAAGAATCGGAATAAACTGCGAAAGCGATATTCGCGTATGTTTCCTTCACTTGCTGCTTTTCTGCGCCTAAGAATTCTGAGCCAGGTGTAGTTGTAACTTCTTTTTTACAAGACATCATCACTAATGCTGATGCCACGCAAATTGAAAAATATCTCAATTTCATAGTGTCAATTTTGACGCAAATTTACCATACAAATTGCAGTGAACTAGTACCACAAAATGGGTATTTATTATATTTCAAACCCAATGATTGTGACGTCATCAACTTGTTCTTCAGAACCTTTCCAACTATGAAAGTAATTATCAAGTGCTTCCCGCTGTTTTTCTAATGGATTGGATTGTATTTCCAACAAGAATTTCTTCACATTCGCATTTTTGAGTTTTTTCAGATCCTTTCCACCAAATTGATCTGCGTATCCGTCCGTAAACATGAAGATTCTATCACCGGCTTCAACATTGATCAACTGCGAGCGGTAGTTATTGTTCATTTCAAAAATTCCAATAGGTTGTTTGTCGCCTTTGTAATATTCAAAATCCTGAATCGCTTTTCGGTAAACCCAAAGTGTGTGATGAGCACCTGCAAAATGAATCTCACCAGTTTTTTTATTCTGACAAATCAAACTCACGTCCATTCCGTCTTTTACATTGTTCAAATGCGTACTTGTCTTGTTAAGACTTTCAATTACTTTATTTCTTGTTGCGTCGAGAATTAAACCTGGGTCATTCAAACCTAGCTCAACAACCGCCGTGTTTAATGCGTTGGAACAAACTACACTCACCATTGCACCAGGAACACCATGACCAGTTGAATCACAACAAGCCAGGATCTTGAAATTTTCGTTCTCATCGAACCAATAAAAATCGCCGGCAACAATATCCTTTGGCAGATAAAGTGTAAAAATGGATTTAAAAGCATTCAGCAGGACTTCCTGACTTGGTAAAATGGCTTCCTGAAGTCGCTGAGCATACCGAATACTCTCCAAAATATGTTGATTCTGCTCCTGAATTACCTGGTTCTTCTGTTCTAAACTTTCAAAGGATTTCTTCTTCACTTTATATCTGTAATAGAATAAGTAAAGTGCTCCAAGTAGTATGATCAATCCACCAATTGCGAGTAAAAGATAAAACGATGTTGTTTCTCTTTCCAGTTTCTTCTGATTCTCGAATTTTGCGAATTTCAATTCGTTCTCTTTTTTAACCCTCTCGCCCTCCATTTGAGCGATTTTCTTTTGAACCTGTTCGTTCATTAGGCTCTCATTCAACTCAACAAATCGATTTTGAAAGTAGAAAGCACTATCGTAAGAACCGTTTCGGGCGTAGTATTTTGAAATCACAAAAGCAGCGTCTTTAATTTCCTGACTCGCTCCGACTTCATCTGCCATTCGATAGGCCTTCATCATGTATTCAAAAGACAATTCCTTTTGATCCATTTTTTGCTTGATTGCTGACAACTGAAGATAAGATGCTGAAGCGCCTTTTTGATCTTGCAGATGTTCCTTCATCTCTATAGATTCCCGAAAGTAAATTTCAGCCTGAAATAAGTCATTTCGCACTATCGCCACTGCTCCAAGCACGTCCAAAGCAGTAGATTTTACATATTCATCTTCATTCTTTATTGCTTGTTTCAATGCTAAATTGGCGTAATGCTGCGCCTTGGAATACGCTTCCATTTCAAGATAAAGCTCTCCCAGGTTGGTGTATGAATCACCATGTGTTATATCATTACCAGTCAGTAACGCTCGTTTAAAGAATGTTTGCGCTTTTTGAAAATCTTCCTGATCCAAATAGATTAAACCAATCGCGTTCAGCGACAATCCTTCACCCTCTTTACAATTTAGCTCAACAAACAGATCGTATGAATTGTTCAGGTATTGAATGGCTGTCCCGTACTTGCCTTCTAAGATTCGCAAATCTCCAATGTGAAAAGATGCCCAGGCAATTCCTTCTTTAAAATTCTGGCTTTTCGCTTTATTAAGTGCTGAATACAACTGCTTTTCCCCAACATCGTAGTTGTCCGTATAATACTCGCACTTCGCCAAATCAATTTCAGCGATGATTCTTTCATTCGAACCTGCCTCGGCAACTTTCAATTCCTTATGAGCGTATGCCGCTGCTTTTTCCGGATCACTGAAAATGAATTCGTTGACCTTCTCATGCAACTCTTCAGGAGTTTGTTGTCCGAATGTGGAAAAACAAAAAAGGGTAAATATGAATAGTAGTTGAATTCTCATTTCTTGATTTTCTTGAGAAAGTAGTATGCGTAATAGATTACAAGAACGCCAATTCCAACGAAAAAGAAAATACGTGCTTCTGGCCGCGTACAATCCTTGCAGTAGAATTCGCCGAGCATCCAAATGGAATTAGCACATATCCAGCATACAACAGCAATGTTGTGCATGAGTTCTGAAAAGACTTTTCTGGTTTTAAACGTAATGACCAAAGCAAGGATAACTGTTGGAATAATCATGAAAGTTCCAAATCTTTCAAAACCTAAAACCCAGCATAAATCCTTCAGGAGCCACAATAAGATGTGCCAATTTTCGAATCTTCTGATTCTTTCTTCAATCATAAGTAGTGTGTTTTCAATAAATTCCTTAACTTGTAAGGTATACGAATGTAAAAAAAAATGTCAATTTACCTAAAATGAAATATTTGGCATTCGATTTGCAATTGGCACAGAACCTTAATGAAATATCATGAAAAACGGGTTTTTAGTTGCGCTTATAGCAACAGTTACAATAGGATTAAAAAGTAGTGAGATAACGGCAGTTTATCCTACGGTTAATAACACAGCATTTCAAACTGGTGAAAAGCTGCGTTACAGAATTACTTATGGGTTTGTTGATGCGGGAGAAGCTGTACTTGAAGTGAAATCCACAACAACAAAGGGTGCTGGAGCTCGTGAATTGCTTCACGTGAAAGGAACTGGTAAAACACTTGGCGGATTCAATGCAGTATATAAAGTAAATGACATTTACGAAAGCTACATTGACAAGAAAGGTATTTTCCCATGGAAATTTGTTCGTCGAGTTGATGAAGGTGGGTACAAGATCAATCAGGATTATAACTTCAAGCAAGACAAGTTGAAAGTTCATAATGGAAAAAAAGACTTTACAGTTCCTTCAGGAATTCAGGATATGTTGTCTTCATTCTATTATGCCAGAACACTTGACTTCAAAAACGCGAAAAAAGATCAAATCTTCAGCTTCAAATGTTTTATGGACGATGAAGAGTGGACGTTGAAAGTGAAGTACAAAGGCGACGAAACAATCAATATCCGAAAAGGAAAGTTCAAGTGTATGAAATTTGTACCTGTAGTTCAAACTGGTCGTTATTTTAAACATGAAGAAGACGTTGTGTTCTATGTAACCGACGACGAAAATAGAATCCCAATTCTTATCAAAGCCAAAATTCCGGTTGGAACTGTTAAGCTTCAACTTGTTGAATGGTCGGGACTTAAGAAAGAATTGGTGAAGGTTAAATAATCATCCCTTTACACGGTAAAATGGCGCTCATAACAACAGCGCCATTTTAATTTAACAAAATTTGTTCAGATTTTAACATATTTCTCGAAACACTTTTCGTTGCTTACCGTATATTTGTTTGAACTATAAATGAAACAATGAGTCTAAACCCGGATATAGAAAAACGGATTAATTCTTTAGAAGAAAAGTACAAATCTCAAAATCAAGAGATTGGATCTTATCTTGATGGATTACTGTATTCTAAAACAATCAATTACTGGGATTACGTTCAGGTTGATACACTACTTACTCTCCAAAAAACGTACACAGACTTCCCTGATGAAGCCATTTTCCTGATGTATCATCAGATCACTGAACTTTATTTTAAGTTGGCGTTGAATGAGTTTGAACAATTGGGAGATACCGAAAAACCTACAGGAGAATTCTTCGTTAAACGCGTTACACGAATCAACAGATATTTTGAAGCACTTACCAAGAGTTTCGAAATTATGGTTGACGGAATGGAAAAGGAGCAATTCCTGAAATTCCGAATGGCGCTTCACCCTGCATCCGGATTTCAATCCGCACAATACAGAAAAATTGAAATGTCTTCTACTGACTTCATTCAGTTAGTTCATAAAGACATTCGCGATACATTTAACGGAAACGAATCCATAGAACGTTTGTTTGAGCACATTTACTGGAAAGAAGGTGCAACAGACAATGTTACAGGCAAAAAAACGCTTACGTTAGTTGAGTTCGAAAAGAAATACAAGCGTGACTTCATTCAATTTGGTGAAGAACAACGCAAAACAAATCTTTGGCAAACGTATTTACGCCTTTCAGAGGAAGATCAGAAACGTCCGGATGTTATTCAGGCAATGAAGCAAAACGACGTGAATGTGAATATCAACTGGCCTTTGGTTCACTACAAAAGTGCCGTACGTTATCTTCAAAAAGACGATGTTGATGTGGCTGCAACCGGTGGTACAAACTGGCAGAAATATCTTCCTCCACGCTTTCAGAAACGTATTTTCTATCCGAGACTTTGGTCAAACGAGGAAAAAGAAGTTTGGGGTAAAGCCTGGGTTGAATCCGTATTTGCTTAGTATTTCATTTTGGTAGTTTTCGAGAGCCTCAAACTACCTACCTTTGTATACTTTAATTAGTCAATGAAAAGTATTCTGCTTTCTTGCTTTCTGTTTTTGCTTTTTATCGGTGCAACTTATAAGAAGGTAGCGAGCCTGCCAAAACAATTACAAGAGATTTCCGGATTGGCTTTTATTGATGATTCAACACTCGTTGCTCATAACGATAGTGGCGATTCTGCACAGATCTATTTGATGTCGCCCAAAGCGAGCTTACTCAAAACGATTAAACTTACCGGTGCCAAGAATGTGGATTACGAAGACATTACAACTGATGGAAAGGGAAACTTGTTCTTAGCCGATGTTGGAAATAACAATAACAACCGCAAGAACCTGACGATTTACAAAATCCCTTCTGCAGGATTACGAAGCAAATCAAGCGTTTCCTGCTCGAAAATCACATTCACTTATCCAGATCAAAAAGCTTTTCCGCCAGCTAAAAACCAATTTTATTACGATTCCGAATGCATTGCCTATTACAAGGATTCGCTTTACATCTTTACTAAATGCCGAACAGAACCTTTCGATGGAATCTGTAAAGTGTATTCGCTGCCGACAAAAGCTGGCAATTACAAGGCAAAATTGAGTTATACGCTGAAAATCGGGAAACGGGATTGGTACAGAGATGCCATAACTGGTGGTGAATTTCACGGTGATCTCTTGTATTTGATTACTTACAATCGAATCATAAAATACAAAGTTGAAAAGCGTAAAGCCATTTTCCAAAAGCAGTATGAACTAGGAATTTCGCAAAAAGAAGCGCTTGCCGTTAGTAAAAAAGGACTGATCTATATTGCCGACGAAAAACACAAATTACTGGGTGGTGGAAACCTTCATACCTTAAAATGGGAATAATGAAATTAGCACATTTTGATGCCGTAATCTTTGATATGGACGGCGTTCTAACCGATTCTGAACCCATTTGGAAAATTGCAATGGAAGAAGTGTTTAGTTCCGTTGGTTGCACACTTACTCGGCAGGACTTTCAGAAAACTGTTGGTCTTCGCTTAGATGAAGTGGTGAGCTATTGGTTCGATGTTGCTCCTTGGGAAAAATACTCTGTTGTTGATGTTGAACGAATGATCGTAAAGCGAATGGATGAACTTCTCCGTAAACTGGCAACGCCTCTTCCCGGAGTTGTTGAAGCATTGAATTATTTCAAACAGGACGGAAAGAAAATTGGTTTAGCTACTTCATCCTATACAGTTTTGATCAACGCTATACTTGAAACCATGGGAGTAAGCCATCATTTCGATGTTGTTTGGTCGGCAGAAAATGAGTTGTATGGAAAACCACATCCTGCAGTTTATTTGACCGCAGCTGAGAAACTGGGGGTTGATCCTAAAAAATGTCTCGTGATAGAAGATTCACTA
>CAMLET010000165.1 GCA_946479125.1 uncultured Flavobacteriales bacterium | reverse complement strand
ACAAAGCTTTGTTGGATGTTGTTGTACAGAAAAACAATCTAAATGCTCAAGGAGAGAAATTGATCTCTGATAATCTTGTTGATGGAAATCAATTTGAACAAGTAACGATTATACCCCAAAGTTCTGAATTGAAGCATTTGTATTCAACGCACAGCAGTGTTGAACTTACTTCTACAAGATATTCAATGTATCCACAACTGGTAGACGCCCTTTCAGGTTTAGGGGTTGATATCGAAGCGTTCAATCAGTTTGAGGAACCTGAGATCATTAGTCTGAAATCTAAACCGTTTTTCGTTTCCTGTGGTTTTTGTCCGCAAATCAGTTCCACAAGAGAATTACCGCATCCATTAATCTATACTTTTCTGAAATCTTGTTTGGCAAAAGTGGGGTAGTGACTTATTTTACGTGTTCCGCTTCGTAACCCTGATCAACAAGAAGGCCTGAGCCCGTTGCGGCATTTACGGCTAATTCATCACATTTCTCATTTTCCGGATGACCATTGTGTCCTTTGACCCAAAAGAACTCCACTTTTAAGCCTTTTGATGCATTAATGTACTCCAACCAAAGGTCTTTGTTCTTTTTTCCTTTAAAGTTGGTTTTAAGCCATCCGTTCAGCCATCCTTTTTGAATCGTGTCAATTACATATTTAGAATCTGAAAAGACGCGAACGGGAATCGTATTGGTTTTTAATTGCTGCAGTCCGTGAATTACAGCCAGCAATTCCATTCGGTTATTTGTGGTCAGTCTGTACCCTGTAGACAGTTCTTTGTAATAATCTTTGTATCTTAGCACAATCCCGTATCCTCCCGGACCTGGATTTCCCCTTGAAGAACCATCTGTGTACAAGTGAATATAATCGGACATATTCAAAGTTAAGATTTTCTAATTATTCACGTGTTTTTATGGTTAGGAATCCAAGCTATTTACCATGGAAACTAATATCAAGCTTTATCTTCTTTCGACTAATAGCCAAATATTTACGACTAATAAAAAATTAGTTGAATATAAAAATATAGTTTCAAAATAATATGTTTTCGAATTTACGAGGTTATTTGTGACTTTTTTCTCACTTTTGTGCCGAGTGCTGGTTGCTATGCAGCCAGTGATTCAGTGAATAGTGGTTAGGTTAGGTTAACAAGGAGTGGTGTCGCCCGATACCACTTCTTGTGTTTTTATACCTTTCGTAATCACTATAAGACATAAAAAAAGCCCTCCGATTGGAAGGCTTTCATTTTTTATTTTCGATTATCTTTTAGCGTATACATGGAGGAATCCATTTTTATGCAATGGTGTTCCATCTGTTAAAACAGCGTCAAGGATGTAGTGATAAACGCCATCGTTTACGAGTTCATCACCTTTATTACGACCATCCCAAAATACTTTTCCGGTCATGTTTTTTCCTTCTTGTACCACACTTCCCCAACGGTCAACAATGATGATATCGAATTTTTCAAAGATCGGATACTTAAATTCAAAAACATCGTTAACTCCATCACCATCAGCAGTAATTACGTTCGGCATTGAGAACTCACCATTCACATGAAGGGTGCTTTTGTAGCTGTCGAAACATCCGTTGGCATCCTGGATAAGTAATGTAATAACGAAATCACCAGGTGTTACGTAAACATTGGAAACAGAACTTCCGTTGTTTTGGGTGAAAGGATCAATGTTTACCAAATCCCATGTCCATGAAATAATAGGAACATTAGCAGTTGACATATCGTCAAAAACAACTACATCTCCTAAGTCTGATGGATTTGGAGCAATTCCAAAGTAAGCATTCAATCCATTATCAGGAATGGTGATTGGATTCAAAGGATAAATAACCTGACATCCGTTGTCGTCATAAACAGTTACAGTAGGATTGTAAGTTGTTACATCTAAATAACCATATGTAAAGTCAGTACTGTCATTTACTGTAACGCCGTCTCCCATGCTCCAGACTATGTCTGTAACGTTCGTGTTGGCTCCAATTGTAAAGTCTACTAACTGACCACAAACTGTAGGATCCTGAACCCAACTTGGGTTAGCGGTTGGACCAAAAATGGTTAAGTAGTCAACCAATGTTGTATCCGAAGTACAACCGTACTCATCCGTGATTGACATAGTAACACTATATGTTCCAGGGAATACGTATGTGTTGCTTGGATTTGTAAGAACCGAAGTTTTTCCATCTCCAAATACCCATGAATATCCTGTGATATTTCCAAGTGTCAATGATTCGTCAGTGAAATCTGCAAATACTGGTGGACAAAGGAAATCTCCATTTGCATTTGTTGCCGCTCCGTCTAACTCGTAATCAATAATTGCTACCGGAGTTGAAACTACAACAGGCAGAACAACGGTATCTTTACATCCATTTGCATCTGTTGTGATCAATTGATAGTTATGTGTCCAGTTTGAAACTGTATTACTCGAAGGTTCGTTGTGTGAACTTGGATAATCCTGACTTGTTGAAACTTGCGCTCCGTCAATAAACCATTGGTAGGTCATAGGAGCAACACCGCTTGAAGTATTGGACACTACGAAGTTTTCTAATTCACAAACTACTGCATCTACAGTAAAATTAGCGACAGGTTTTGTAATTGTGATAACCGTATTTGCGGGTGCTGACACGCAACCAAATTCATCCGTAGCAACAAGTGTAACCGTAAATGATCCTTCAGTATTGAATGTATGCTGCACAGTTGTAGCAACGTTGCTTGTGTTTTGAGTAGAATTGTTATCTGAGAATGTGAACACAAAAGATTCTAACGGAACACCATTGTTTTGTAATGCTGAGTTATTAGTGAAGGTTACCAAATGCGGTGCGCAGCCAACAGCGTCATTGGCACTTAAAGCTGCCTGAGGATTCGCCAGAGCGATCATTGGAGCAAACGTGGCATCATCCGCACAACCTACAGAATTTGTTGCTGTAAGCGTAATGGTAAATGTTCCAAAACTTGGGTAAGCGTAAGATGGATTTGAACCAGTAACTGTTTGACCATTCCCCATATTCCATGAATACGTTCCGAATGAATGCGATGAAGTAGAGTTATCGTCTAGTGCAAAAGTACTTCCAACACAAACAGAGTCGTTCGTTGGAGGAGAAATGCCTGCAATTGTTTGAGAAATGTGTACCGTTTGCGTTGTACTATCCGAACAACCAGTAGTAGTATTATAAATAACCTGCTTAATAATATACGAGCCGTAGGCATTGTAATTATGACTGGTTGATCCTTTGTCCGCATCATCAAAGTCAGGATCATCAAAATTCGTAGTTGATCCATCTCCCCAACGCCAGATCATCGAACAGTCGTCTGTTAATTTTCCAATGATCGAATTATCTGTTACAGGAACATTCACAGGGAATGAAGCGGGATTACAGTAAAGCGTTTGAGCTGGTTGGAAATTTGAAATCGGTGCTTTAATGTAAACAGCATCCGTTTGAATCAATGTGTCTTTACATCCGCGCCAAGTAACGATTAAACTAACATCAAAATAACCGGTATCGTTTGGATATGAATACCCTGGATTTTCCTGAGTAGAACTTCCTCCGTCACCAAAATCCCAGTCATATGTTACATCCGCAGGATCATGTGGTGCAAGAATTACACTTTGATTCGTGAAATCGATATTCGTTTTAGCACATTGTGGAGATGCATCGATATCGAAATCAACTAAATCAATATGCCCTACTTCAATGTATTCATCAATTGTAATCGTGTCAACACATCCTTGAGTTGTTGAAACAACCAACGTAACATCGTAAACACCTAGATTGTAAACATGAACAGGAGGATTTTGACCGTTAAAGTTCGGCGATCCATCACCAAAGATCCACGTCCATGAGTTAATGGTTTGACCTGATCCACTTGATGCATCACTGAATTGTACTGAAAGCGGATCACAACCATCTACAACATCACTTGTGAAACCAGCAGCCGGAGCAACCATGTTTACAGCAACTGTAGAGAACGTACCGACACAACCATTTGCGTTCGTCATAGTAAGCGTTACCGTATAAGAACCGTTTGTTGTGTAGTTGTGTACTGGTGGATTTTGTCCAGTGAAATTCGGAGATCCGTCACCGAAGTTCCAAACAAATGTTCCAGCTCCACTCGTATTTGTAAATGTTACGGGAAGCGGAGCACAACCTGTAGTTGGATTATTTGTAAACGAAGGAACCGGCAGCGGAAGAATGGTGATTTGCTGAGAAGCATTACCGGAACAACCACTTCCTGTATTTTGAGATGAAAGACTGATGTTATATGTTCCGGGAGTTGACCAGGTAACACTATTGTTTTGACTACTTGAACTTGGTGATGTAGCTCCCGTAAATGTCCAGTTCCATGCATTTGCTCCAATTGTAGAACCATCCTGAATGTTGACTGGTGTGTTCGCACATGCGGTTGCAGGAGCAATAATGCCAGCCTGGAAGTTTGAAACTACGATAGGTTGAATCAAGGTATCCTTACATCCAAATGAGTTGGTTGTAATTAAAGTTACATTGTAAGTTCCCGCCGTAGAGTAATTCTGAGTTGGTGGGTTCTGCGCTGTTGATGTTTGACTATTACCGAAATTCCACGAGTAAGACGTTCCTCCGGAAGAAGTGTTGTTAAATGTAACTCCAACTGGAAGTGAACAACCATTCGTCGTTGCGCTGAATGAAGAAGTAGGAGCAGGATTAACTGTAATGAAATTTGTTTTCACCTCGGCATCTGCTTGTCCGTTGGATGCCTGAACGGTTAAGATTACCGTATAGGTTCCAGGTGAGGAATATACATGGGTAGCATTTGCTGTAGTTGCGCTGTTTCCGTCTCCAAAGTCATATGCATAACTTGTAATCGCAGCAGTACCTTGTGTTGAAGTACTATTGAATGTTACGGGAAGCCCTAAGCAAACCGTTGTTGGCGTAGCAGTGAAATTGGATGTAGGTGGCGTTTGTCCGTAAGCGATTGCTGCGAGGCAAGTCGTTATTAACAGGGCGTAGATTACCTTCATAGTTGGGGCAATTGTTTAGTTCAGTATGTAAAGATAAAATTTCACGCATATGAAAGCTCTTTTGTATAAAAGAAAATTATTATGCGTAAATAAGTTAAATAAATAACAGTTTTACCGAATGTAAAGACGAAATTTTAATAAGCAAGGTTGCTTCCCAGCCAACGTTCCATTTGATCTAACTCTGTTTTCTTGCGATTTGATATGTCAATTACTTGATCCTTAGTGATTTTGCCTAATCCAAAATATTTGCTATGAGGGTGCGAGAAGTACCAACCGGAAACGGATGCTGTAGGTAACATGGCCAAACTTTCAGTTAAACTTACACCTGTAATTTCGGTTGCGTTCAACAATTCGAAAAGCGCAGGTTTTTCCGTATGGTCCGGACAAGCTGGATAACCAGGTGCAGGACGAATTCCCTGATATTCCTCTGAGATCAGTTTATCGTTATCTAAAGTTTCATTTGCTGCATAACCCCAAGTTTCTTTTCGAACTTTTGCATGCAGGAATTCAGCGAAGGCTTCAGCAAGTCTGTCTGCAAGTGCTTTTAGTAAAATTGAATTGTAATCGTCATGATCATTTTCAAAACGTGTTACATGTTCGTCAATTCCATGACCGGCTGTTACCACAAACGCTCCAACGTAATCCTTAACACCACTCGATTTTGGAGCAATAAAATCTGCAAGTGACAAATTGGGTTGTCCAGCTGCTTTCTTGGTTTGTTGACGAAGTGCATGTTGAACAAAAAGAACCTCACTTCTGGTTTCATCAGAATAGATCTCAATATCATCATCAACACTATTTGCAGGGAAAACACCGAATGCGGCTTTAGCGGTTAACCATTTTTCTGAAATGATCTTCTTCAACATTTCCTGAGCGTCGTTGAACAATTGTGTTGCCTCAACTCCTACAACTTCATCGGTTAGAATTCTAGGATATTTTCCATGTAATTCCCAAGTTTGGAAGAATGGTGTCCAGTCAATGTAATCAACCAATTCAGCTAAGTCTTGGTCAAGAATGTATTGTTTTCCACCTACATTTGGAGTGTAAACCGTTTCGCTGTTGAAGTCTAAAACCACTTTATTTTTTAGTGCATCTTCATAACTTAAAAGCTGTTTTGCGCCTCTGTGTTTTTCATGATGCTCACGCAGACGGGCATAATCAGCTTGGATATCGCTGACAAACGCATCTTTTTTATGACCCAACAATTGCTCAACAACTGTTACCGATCTTGAGGCATCCAATACGTGAACGGTTTGACCTTTCGTATAATTCTGTTCGATTTTAACGGCAGTGTGAACTTTAGAAGTTGTCGCACCCCCAATCAAAAGAGGAATTTCTAGATTCGCTCTTTCCATTTCTTTAGCAACGTAAACCATTTCGTCTAAAGAAGGTGTAATCAATCCGCTCAAACCAATGACATCTGCTTTTTCATCAATTGCGGCCTGAATGATCTTTTCTGCAGAAACCATCACTCCAAGATCAACTATTTCGTAATTATTACAGCTGAGTACAACCCCAACAATATTTTTACCAATATCGTGAACATCACCTTTCACTGTTGCCATAATAACTTTACCTGCAGAAGATGAAACTCCATCTTTTTCAGCATCAATGAATGGAAGTAGATAAGCCACTGCTTTTTTCATCACACGTGCTGATTTCACTACCTGTGGCAGGAACATTTTTCCACTTCCGAAAAGATCTCCAACAATGTTCATTCCGTCCATTAACGGACCTTCAATAACCATAATTGGCCTTGGAAACTGGTGACGACATTCCTCAACATCTTCATCAATATAGTCCACAATTCCTTTTACCAATGCATGAGCCAAACGCTCGTTTACCGGATTTTTTCTCCATTCAAGATCTGCTTCTTTCTTTTTTCCGCCTTCGCCTTTGAAACTTTCAGCAAAATCAAGTAATCGCTCAGTTGCGTCATCTCTTCTATTCAGCAAAACGTCTTCAACGCGTTCAAGAAGTTCCTTATTGATATCGTCATAAACCTCCAACATGGAAGGATTCACGATTCCCATATCCATTCCATGCTGAATTCCATGGTAAAGGAAAGCGGAATGCATTGCTTC
>CAMLET010000164.1 GCA_946479125.1 uncultured Flavobacteriales bacterium | reverse complement strand
GTTGTAGTTGGTTTGTGGATTGTAATACATTAGACCTATTCCCCCAAATACATAAAATTGGTAGAATTGTATGCGTTCTACACCTGCAAAACGACGGCGAGATGTTTTCTCTTTTGCTAACAGAATGATTTCAAAATTTTGAGAAAACTGAAGATAAACCGATCTGAAATTTAAATTTCTTGAATGTTGATACACAGCGGAATGATGTGCGTCGTTACCTCGAAGCAAGCCAAAATGTAGTGTGCTGCTTGTTGCATAATACGGATGAAACCTGTATCGATATCGGAGTTCTGAATTCCAGCCTGTTGAGGGTGTGGGATGGCCTGCAACAGTCTTGCTCATGCCTCCTAGATCGCCCAGGAATTGATTGATTCCGCCTCCAAAACTAACCTCGCGCCTATCAATCGCCCAATTACGTTGTGTATTAAAATTGGTTTTTTGTCCAACACAAGTAGTGCTGCAGGTGTAACAGATCAATGCGAGTAGGAAGATGGACAAGTGTTTTTTCATTTGGGTGTTGGTCTTGAGGAACTAAAGGTACAGAGTTTCTATTTATGATTTTTCCGTGATTCAATATAACGTTTAATCTGGATTCCATCGCGGAAGAGAACGATTCCAAATCCTATAATCAAAAGTGCAATTAAATAGGCTAAAAGCTTTTCAGTTTGAACACTTCCTAATAAGAGACTAATAAAGAAGATGGTTCCGATACTAACCATTAGTAAACAGAACAACAGATGAATATAGTATTTCCATCCAATGGTTAGGGTCATGATTACTTCGGAATCGTCAAGAAGTTTTGGGTCTTGGCTGATTTTACTTTCCTTTAATAAATTCCAGTTGAAGAAGAAGGAAACAAGTCCTGTAGTGGCAAAGAGGAAAACAACTAATTCGAAAAGGACAAGGGGATGATTAATATTATTGAAGAAATCAAAGAATAGAAGATTAAAAGCGGATAATCCTTCAATGAATGAATAACCACTCAGCATTGTAATTGCCGAGATCAAACCTAGGAATATTCCTCTTTTGTTTTTGTTCATTTTAGTGATGCAAATGGAGACGTTAGTGAGGTGATGGATTTAAGTAGCACGAGCTGGAAGCTCGCGCTAGCTTTGGGTTCTTTAGGGTTATTGACCTGTTGTTTCATTTTGTCGATAAGCTTCAAAATACAGTCTTCAATGTTAATGAATTATTTGTTTAACTGAATTAATATGACCGACGTTCTAGCTAAGTAATAGACTTAAGTAGCACGAGCTTGAAGCTCACGCTAGCAGGGATATGTTTCTTTTATTTGTATTTGAGTTTTTCGGGTCTATTTGTAATTATTACTACGTGCCCAGGGAACCCAGATAAATCCCTAATTAAGTTATCGTCATATGATAAACAAAATTTTCTATTTGAAATCAATACGGTTGCTATATGCCAATGATCCTTCTTGTTTGACAAGAAATTATTTAAAATCTTTTTTGTGAAGTTTTTCAATTGAAACTCCTCTATTTCGTCTTTTGTTTTTTTTTGTAATCGACCTTCCCTTGTAAGACGATTGATGATTGAAGGCATCGCATTTGGCTTAGAGCAATCTCCCGAAGATTGAAGATATTCAACTAAGAGTTTTTGAGAAACAACTAAATGAGCGAAATCATTAATTTTTTCTGGATCATTCTCAACCAACCGTTCATCGAATTCATTAATCCATTGAATTAGCTCTTTATAATGAGGGTCAACTGGCGTAGCAAAATTCTTTGCAATGTTATTATCAATAAAAATATCTTTCATTATTCGGCTTCGATTGCAATATTCATTACGTCTAACATATAAGTGTCAAAAAAGCTCTTTGGGGCATTTTTAATTTGACCATTAGTTTTAAACACAATATCAAATGATTTAGCACTTTTCCCATTGTTATCGATGAAATATGTTTTCACATCAGTTTCTTCAATTGTTTTTTTAACAATAGCAAGTCTTATGCGATTTAGTAAATATTCACTGTGCGTTTCGATTATATATTTCTTTTTGTTATCAATTATCTGTTTAACCAAGTAATCTGCAAATTGAGCTTGAATTTTCGGATGAAGATGTATTTCGGGTTGTGCAATAAATAAAGTTGAGTTCTTGCCAAGTTGTAAATCTGCTACAATAATTGGTAAAAATTGGCTAATACCAAATCCAACATCATTTAATGATGACCATACTCCATCTTTTTTAGAGCGAATTAGAATTTCAAATCGTCCACCATCTAGTCTTTTAGATTTTATTTCATGAAGAAGATCTAAATCTTTTAGAATAGATATCAATTCTTTATATTCAGGTGACTTTTGTGTCTCCCAAGAAATTATTTGATCTTCATAATTTTCTCCAAATTTCCCGACTTTTAGATCAATCTTAGATGTCTCATAATATGTTCTTTCAGGATAAAGCCTAAAAGAACTAATGAAATTGATTTTATCATCAAAATCATTAAACACTTTTTTTATTGAACGAATAAATGATGACAGGTAATAGTTCCCATGCTCTTCAATCATTTTATCCATTTCATTAAAATCAGAGAATTTAAATTCAATTTTGAATTTTGGTTTTTTAAATTTACTCCATAAAAGGCTGCTCTCTTCTGAAACTGGAGCTGAAGATTCTATAATCTCCATAAACTTATTAATCATTTCAGGAGATCTAAGTTGATGGTGTGGATCGTTGTTGACGAAGTATTCAAATCGTAGATTATATTTCCTGTTTTTAGTTATCTCAAGACTGTAGTAATCAGATTTTGAAATTAAACTCTCAAGAACTGGAAGATTATTTAAATGATTGTTTTTCCAAAAAAGTTGTAACTATTTCATGATTTTCGGAATGTTCAAATTCCAATTTAATTGATTTCGTTTTATCATGATTATGAATAATTTCTTCAAAATCCCCCATTTTAATATACTTTCCATTTGGGGAGAATTGAAAAGGAAATTCTCTAGATTGTATTGGTCCTAAAACACTATACAATAGAGAACTCTTTCCACTGCTATTTGCCCCAGTCAAAAGTGTAATTTTAGATGTATCAAATTCTATTTTTTCATAACATTTAAAATTCTCAATATTTATTTTTTCGATCATATAAAATAAAGAAGATGTTAATTTATTCAGTTGAGTGAAGATAATGTTTTTCAGATTGACGTAGATAAACTCAAAGGAGTAATTATAATCTTTTTAAGAAATTCTCACTCCATAACCGGCAGTACATGAAATGGAGGGAATGATTTTCTTCATGAAAGCGTTTTTACTGATTTCTCATTTCCTCAGCAGAAGGCATTTTCACATCCTTTGCACTTCGCTTGATCAATACATCTGAACCAATGTAAAACTGTGGATTGATGTAATACTGGTAGTTCGTTTCGCGCTTTTCTTTGGTCCATTTGGTGGTTGGGTAAAGCTTTTCCTTGTTTCCCATGGCATCGGTCAACACAATTGGCATATTGAAACCATCAACACAGTTCTTCCAGCGGTATTTTACTTTTCCTTTGGAATAAATCATTTGTAGGGTCGGAATGTCTGCAGTGCGCAAGTATTGGTCGAATACTTTAGAAAGGTCTTCAAGGAGCATATCGCTCATGAATTGCTCAATGTCTTTTGTGGTGACAATGTTGTGCCAGTAGGTTTCGTTGATGTCGCGAAGAACTGCACGGAACAAGCTATCGTTGTTTACAATCTGACGAATCATGTGAAGCATGTTGGAGCCTTTGTAGTACATGTCGCCGCTGCCTTCATTCTGAACGCCGTATTCTCCAATGATCGGCTTGTCGTTATCAATGTTCTGACGAAGTCCAACTGCATAACGGTTTCCGGCTTCCGTTCCAAACCAGTAATCGGTGAACAATACTTCGGAGTAGTTGGTGAATCCTTCGTGAATCCACATGTCAGCAACATCTTGTGAAGTCACGTTATTCCCAAACCATTCGTGACCGCTTTCGTGGACAATGATGAAATCCCATTTCAATCCTTCACCAGTTCCGCTCAGATCATTTCCCAAGTACCCATTTTGGAATTTGTTTCCGTAGGCAACAGCGCTTTGGTGTTCCATTCCCAAATGCGGAGCCTCCACCAATTTGTATCCGTCTTCGTAAAAAGGGTAGGGACCAAACCAGTATTCCAACGCTTCAATGGTTCGTGGAGCATCTGCAAATTGTTTTTTGGCTTTTTCTTCGTTTCCGCGAATCACCCAGTAATCCATTTCCAACTGACCTTGTTCGCCCATGTAGTGATCGTGAATGTTCACGTAATCGCCAATGTAAGGGATGATACAGTAATTGTTGATCGGATTTACGACCTTCCAACTGTAGGTTGCCCATTTGCCTTTAACCGTTTTGCCTTGAAAATTTCCGTTGCTCACACAAACCAGGTTTTCCGGACAGGTGAAATGCACGTCAACTGAATCTGGTTCGTCGTATTGCGAATCTTTACACGGAAACCAACAGCTAGCACCCAAACCTTGACAAGCAATGGTTACCCACGCTTTACCATTATCGTCTTTTGTCCAGATAATTCCGCCATCCCACGGCGCTTTCTTCGCTACTTTGGGAGAACCGTGAAAGTAAATATCCAATGTGTTTTTCGGACTTAAATCTGGAATAAGAATGAAGTATGCATTTCCATCTTTCACAATGTCGGAAGCCTTGATCTTAAACTTCCCGAAATAAACGCTGTCCATGATCATTGGATCCTGAAGATCGATCTGAACTTTGCGTTTTTGTGTCACCGCTTTCCCTTCAACATTGTCGTAGTATGACATTTGAATCTTGTTACAGCCAGAGATCTGTTTTTTCTCAATGTCGAAAGTGACAGATAAGTCGTAATGTGCCACGTTCCACCAATCTCTACCCGGATCGTTTCCACCGCGCAGTGAATCCTGATGGGTGAATTGCGCGAAGAGTTGCGAAACAAAAACAAGGGAGAAAATGGTCAACAGGAGTTTCATGCGAAAAGTTTTTTCAAAGAAAGTGAAATTATTGAGCACCACGTCAATTTCGATACAAATCCTGCTCCCGCAGGATCCACTCAATTTGACGCGTTGCTGGAGAAAGTTCCAACTAGTGCTCCCGCAGGATCCACTCAATTTGACTTGGTGCTGTTAAAAATTTGTTCTGGATTCCCCACGTCAAGCTGAGTGATTTCGCTGGTAAGCGAAATAGTATCGAAGCCGATGTGGGTAAATAAAAAAAGTGACCGAACTTTTCAGTCGGTCACCCCTTTACACGAAGCAAATTTTGTTGAGTAATTGAGATTTCTCCAGGGTTTGCTTCAATTGTTTTGCCTTTGTTCTTTCACGGTAAAGCGATAGTGAAAACAACATTAGCGATATCTCTTAGAGCTAATAAGCTATGGTACGAAAGTACGACAATTGCTAAATCGTTTTTTGACAAATGAGCAAAACACGGTATCCGCTGAAAATTTTGTTGTGCATGCCGAATATTCTTTCGGACTTTAAAATTTCACGACGAAACCCTATTTTTGTTCGATAAATTCACTTTCCGTTAGTTATGTTATTACTGACCACTGCATCGCCGAATTTTTCAACATTTACGAGCCATGCTGCGGCGTTCTTTACGTAGCGTCCTGTTCCCGCGCTATCCCAGTTACAGTACAATCTGGTGAATCCACCGTCGATGATCAAACGGTGTTGCTGATCGTCCAAAATTGCTGTTACTACGTTTCCATCTGTACTCCAAATTAATGGAGTCATTACGCTGTTTGGGTCGTGAACTGTAGAAATTGTAATTCCTTCAAAAACGTTTTCCAAACCAGTTGTGATCAAATGGTCTTTGCGCATTCCTGAAGTGGATGTTTCAGTTTTGAAAGTTACGGTTTGATTTCCCATATAGTAACCACTCATTGTTACACCTACAAGTGCGTTTGCAAGGTAATCGGCATCAGCATGGTACGGATCGTTATCACCCCAAATGTAAATTCCTTTTCCGGACTCATAGAACTCACGGATTACTTTTACGTGTTCAGGAGTAAGCATTTGTGTGGTAGAAGAAATCAACCAAAACTGACATGCTTTGTCCAACGATTTTTTCAATTCTTCCGGAGTTGGAGGTTGGTTCGAATAGCGGTAAACAGAGAATCCTTTTTCTTTCAATGCTGCTTTCGGTTTTTCGAAATCGAAGTTCTCACCAGTATACAATTGAAGTACAACGATTGTTTGTCCGTCGAAAGCGCCATCAACAGCTAAATCGTATTGATTTCCGGAAGCGTTTCCGAAACCGTCTCTATTCGAAACTGCCACTTCAACGTTTTCAATGCGTTTTTGACCCGTTTGATCGTCCTTAACTTCTCTTGTTACCGTTTCAGTAACTGCACTTTTTGCTGCACAAGCATTGTATTGTGCGAAGCTGATGTTTGTTGAAGCCCACATTGCAAGGGCTAGAATTGTAATTTTTCTCATGATTTCTAGTATTAAATTGTTTTAATAAGCCTGTCAGATTGAGTGTTCCGACGTTTAGTCGGAATGTATCGAAATCACAGGCGCGTTATTTCTTTTTGAATTCGTCGCTTACAACTTCGTCTCCGAAACGCTCAAAGTTTGCCAGCCATGCCGCAGCATTTTTTACATATCGACCGGTTCCTGCAGAATCCCATTTGTAATACAATCGGGTAAACCCTCCGTCGATGATCAAACGGTGTTGTTGGTCGTCAACAATTGCAGCAACTGTTCCACCGTCCGTACTCCACATTAAAGGAGTTGTTAATTGATTTGGATCTACAACATGTGAAATGGTGATTCCTTCGTAAAATTTGACAATTCCTGTTGAGATCAAATGGTCTTTACGAATTCCGGTTGTTCCGCCTTCGGTCATTAATCCGATGTTTTGATCAGCATAATAATCTCCGGTTAATGAAGCCCCGATCAGGTAATTGGCAATGAAATTCGAGTCAGCATTACATGGATCGTTATCGCCCCAAATGTAAACGCCTTTTCCAGTTTCGTAAAAGTCTTTGATGAGTTTTGCATGTTCGTCGTTTAAATAACGTGTTACCGCGGAGATTACCCAAACCTGATTTGCTTTTGCTAAAGCTTCTTTCAA
>CAMLET010000163.1 GCA_946479125.1 uncultured Flavobacteriales bacterium | reverse complement strand
TCCCATCGACTCCATATACTTCTAGAAATTCCAAACATCACTCTCAAATGTCCTGATCTCCTCTGTTATCTTTTCTGACTCCATCAAAGCATCAACGCCAGTTCGATAGCTGTCTATTGATCGATCGAAAACATTGCTTTCCTTGTAAATTGTACTATTGAATTTCCGCTTCATAAACAAATCGTCGTAACTCATCCATTGTGCATCATTCCGTTCATTGTAGGTAAAATAATTGTTCAGAATGTACCTGCATCGCGGAAAATAGATCCAAAACTTCTCTTCTGTTCCGATAATGGTTCTCTTACTTGTAACAGGATCAACCTGATATTTGTAGGCAACCGGAGCAATTCCAATAATTCGAACATCCATAACCGAACGTTCTTTATCGAAGAACCAGTCCTCTTTCAAATGATAGGAAACAATATCCTGTGAATCAAGCCAGGTTGTGTCAGGAGGATAATAAACATATTCCCAGTTTCCGTTTACAAATCGCATAGAATCACCTTCGCCGTCATAAGTTGGAATTGGTATATCTGATTGTAAGCCAACATTACCGAGATATCGAAACACTTCATCTCTGAAAACGGAATCTGTGTAATAGTCTTTCCCGGGTGCGGGAGCAATTGGATACTTGAATTGATCTCCGTCAAGCATATCAAACTGCAGCGGATTATAAGCCGAAAAAACAGTTAAGTCACCGTTTACAATATGATAACGAAGGATTGTCCATAAACTCCATCTGCTACCATCGCGAACATATTGTCCTGAAGGTGTATGATGGTCGAATGGCAAATAAAGTAGGTGATTGATCTTCTCGCGCATATCGATATTCCGCCAAACACGTTTACTCCACATTACATCTGCTTCACGCACAAATTCGTAAGGAACAAATCGTTTTGTTGGAATGTTTTCAGGTAGATAGACACCGTCTATTATGCCGTTCCGGGCTGGTACTGGACCAAATTGCGCAAATGCCTCTCCTGTCATGAAAAGGCATACTGCGACGAAAATTTTTGTTATTGTTTTCATGGATTTGGGTTTCTTCCTATAAATAGAAAACTCCCGTTCTGTTACGCAAAACTTTGTCTGGACCAATAGTTTTAACATTAATGATAATTCTGGAACCTTTCTTGGCCTGTCTCACTAAGTTCATTGCTTTTTGGTCTAAAGTACCTCCATTTCCGGAAGCTTTGATTTGAACACCTTCTATACTGACATCCCATGAGTTTACAGGGAATTTCACATTCAATAAATTATCAGGCCCGTAACTTAAAGAGATTTTAGGATCTTTTCCCGTAACAGCGCCTCCGTTTTCCACATTCCCCCAATAAACATTGGGATTTGGCAATTGTTTTACTCTGAAAGTAGTAATTCCAAGTGGTACAGATTTATTCGTCATTTTATTGAATCCGGAAATTTGAATTGTTGCAGTTTTTGCAGAAGTGCTAATCGTTCCAATGAATTCATTTCCGTTTTTTCGAATTGAGACACCATTTCCGATTAGCTTAAAATCAGGATAACCCGAAGCCGTAGCCTGCAAACGATTGTCATAGCCACGATACAAAACCATCATGTCCGGAAGAGAAATTGTTCCCTGAGGCTTCATCACCTGAATCGTTTTCGACCAAGGCATTGTTTTCTCTTGTCCTCGTTTATTGGTAATTGTAATTTCACCTGTCAATTTAATTTCACCTGACGAACCTTTTGTTCTAATGTATCCTTTTCCATCTCTAATGTCCTTTAAACTACCCCCACTTACAGTTACTCTTGGTTTTTTATCCGAATTGAAAGCAGCCATTAACACCTCAATTTCCACTTCTTCATTCTGATTAACAACTTCTGGTCCGTAAGCCAAAGGCATGATTTTATTAAATGAGTACTCACCATTTCCAACTCGCGAGCGAATCAAAGAAATCGCATCAGCACGAGCAGTAAGAATTTCCTTTTGTAAAGAAGACAATGAAGCAATCGCTGCAACGGTAGGAGAATGATCAAAAGTTCGACCAATCCAATGTACATTTTTAACTTCACCATCATGTAAATCTCCAAACTCTTGTTTCGTCAATGAAGCGTAGATCTTAATTAGATCCTCCTTATCATCTTCAGCTACATTTTTCAAGGATTTACTCAACTGTTTCTTGATATCAGCAAAATCTTTGAAAGAATTGATTTTTGGATCCTTGAACCTATAGTTCTTGCCATTTTCAGAAGATGATGCGGCTAATATTTCGGTAAGACTAGTTCTGTAAGAAGAATATGAATTCCAAAGTTTCAACCCATTTCCAGTTGGCATCTTAATGTCATCTGCAATTCCTAAAACTTCCATTGGTTCATCATATTTGTCCTTCCCATCCACTTTCATCAGATTCATACGGGTAGGCTTGAGCGGATCATTCTTACTGTATTTACTTGAAATAATAAAATTGGAACCGGTCGATTTAATATCCTCACCGCTCTTATTGAGAATTGCCAATTTCATCTCGTCAATAAATTGAATTTGCTTTGCCGTAAGCGCATCAATTTGGTTAACAACCGTAAGTAATTTTTTTGCTTTCTTTTTCAATTCAGGTTGACTGCCATCGTTTGCCGCATCACTCAGTTCACCTTTTTTCTCTTCTCCTCTGCCATATTCATTTACATTGGCGATTTGAACATTCTCCTCGATTGCAACGAAAGCATCAAGAATTGCTTTTGACACATTAAGTGCGAGAAGTGCTGTAAGAACAAGGTACATCATACCTATCATCTTTTGTCTGGGGGTTTCTTTTCCGCCTGCCATAACTTTAAGTTTATTTGGTTTACGACAGAATGCGCTGGGATAGAAAAGTAACTGGGATAGGAAAATATAATCGAAAAGGGAACTTTCTGAAAAAGAAAAACCCCGACGATCCGCCTTGGGCGGATGTCGGGGTTCGAAAAATTATTTTCTCGTGTTAGAAGTTCCAAACATCGTGTTCGAACAATCTGATTTCTTCCTTAATCTTATCGGCTTCCATCAGGGCGTCTACACCTGTTCTGTAACTTTCAATCTGACGATCAAAGACATTACTCTCTTTGTAAATAGTACTAACGAACTGTCGTTTCCAGAATAAGTCATCAAAACTCATCCAGTTAGCGTCATTTTGCTCATTGTAAACGAAATAGTTATTCAATAAGTAACGACATCTAGGGAAATACAACCAGAACTTCTCTTCTGTTCCTTTAATGATCTTCTTCTTAGTCACTGGATCCTCATCATAACGATAAACAACCGGTGCAATTCCAAGAATACGAACATCTAGTACAGAACGCTCTTTATCAAAGAACCAATCTTCCTTAATGTGGTATGAAACAATGTGCTCAGAATCAACCCAAGTAGTATCTGCAGGAGGATATACATATTGTAAAACTCCATTGATTACTGCCATTGAATCTTCACCATCAACATTCGAGAATGCCACATCAGTTTGTAAACCAACTTTTCCTAAGTAACGGAACACCTCATTTCTGAAAAGTGAATCTGTTGCATAGCTTTCGCCTGGAGTTGGTGCAATTGGGTACTTAAACTGATCACCATCAAACATATCAAACTGATATGGATTGTATGGAGAGAACACAGTTAAGTCTCCTTGAATAATGTGATGACGTAAAATTGTCCAAAGACTCCAACGAGAAGCGTTTCTAACGTATACACCAGAAACATAGTGCTTATCAAATGGAAGATAAATTGGATGATTGAACTTCTCACGCATGTCAATATTTTGCCATACACGCTTACTCCAAGTTACATCAGCCTCGCGAACAAACTCATATGGAATCATACGCTTCGTAGGGACATGTTCTGTCAAATAAACACCATCAATGATGTCTCTTTGAGGAACATTAATAGGTCCACCATTAATCTCTTGCGCAGATACAGATGTAATTGCCGCTAGGAATAATGAACTAATTAAAAATAAACGTTTCATGACTAATTGTTGACTATTTAAAATTATACTCTGAATGATCCAGATTTCTTACGAGAAACCCCGTCTGGACCTCTTACAGTTGTTTGAAGTGTGATTAATGAACCAGGCTTAGCTTGTTTCAATAATGCAACTCCTTTAGCATCTAATACACTACCAGTTCCTTTTGCCGTAATTGGAGCTCCAGCAACTACTAATTCCCATGTTAATACCTGGAAAGAAACGTTCAATGGAATCTCAGGACCATACTTAGCAAAGATCTTAGTTTCAGCACGAGAAGCTTGTCCACCATCTTCAGCACCACCAAAGAATAAACTTGGAGGAGGAAGGTTACGAACACGGAACTTAAATGAACCTAGAGGAACACTCTTGTTAGTAGCTTTGTTGAAACCAGAAATTGAAATTGTAGCTTCTTTACCTCCACCGCTTACACGACCAACGTAACCTGCTCCAGATTTCGTAACTGATACTCCAGATCCTGTAACTTTCGCTTCAGGGTAACCAGATGCAGTTGCTTCAATTTTGTTATCGTAACCACGGTACAATACATTCATATCAGGTAATGATACAACCCCTTGAGGTTTCATTACTTGAATTTTCTTCTCCCAAGGTAATGTTTTCGGACTACCATCTTTCTTAAGGATAGTGATCTCACCTTTCAAAGTCATTTCAGTAGAACCAGCTTTCGTTTTAATGAACGCTTTACCTTCACGGATATTCTCCTTAGAAACAGCTCCACCATTCATTGTTACTGAAGGTTGTTTATCTGAATCAAATGCAGCCATCAAAACCTGGATTTCAATTTCCTCATTTTGATTTGCTACTTCAGGACCGTAAGCCAATGCCATAACTTTGTTGAAAGAGTACTCTCCTCCACCAACTCTACCACGAATTAACGCAACAGCTTCAGCACGAGCAGTAAGAATCTCTTTTTGCATAGAAGACAAAGATGCTAACGCAGCAACAGATGGAGAGTGGTCAAAAGTACGTCCAATCCAATGAACATCTTTGATCTCACCTTCGTGCATATCAGCAAACTCAACTTTCGTTAATGAAGAGTAAATCTTCATCAAAACATCCTTATCATCAGGAGCTACCGTCTTCATTGATTTCTCCAATTCCTTAGCGATAACCGCGAAATCAGTGCTTTTGTTAAAAGCCGGAGCTTTAAATGAATAAGGTTTCTCTTTAGTTGATGAAGATTTTGCAACCAATTCAGTCAAGTCTTTACGGTACTTTTGGTACGCTTCCCAAAGCTTCATACCCTCACCACCTGGTTTCTTGATATCTTCAGCGATACCCATTACTTCCATTGGCTCATCGTACTTGTCTTTTCCATCAACTTTCATCAAGTTCATACGAGTTGGTCTCAACGGATCAGCTGCGTCGTACTTTTTAGTGATGATGTTCTCAGGACCTGCTTGATCTACCTTTTCTTTACATTTTTCAAGAATTGCAAGTTTCAAATCATCAATCATTTTGATCTGAGCTCCAGTCATAGCATCAATTTCCTTAACAGTCTTAAGCAAAGTTTTTGCTTTTGCCATTGCCTGTGGATTTGATTTATCCTGAGATACTTCTTCCAATTCGATAAGCTTCTCTCTTCCACGCCCGTACTCATTCAAGTTTGCCAATTGAATGTTTTCTTCAATTGCAACGAATGCGTCGAGAATAGCTTTAGATACATTTAGTGCCAGAAGTGCGGTAAGTACCAAGTACATCATACCGATCATCTTCTGTCTAGGGGTTTCTTTTCCTCCTGCCATGTTTTCTAATCTTTTATTTGATTAATAAATTATTGGTCCAGAAAAAGAAATTAATCTCTAGAAATTGTCATTGCTTTCAACATGTTGCCGTAAACTGAGTTCAAGTCAGTTAAGTTTTTAGACAACATAGCCATATTTTCTTTGTACAAACGTGTATCTTCTACAGAAGCTGACAAGTTTGCCATCATATCTGTAACTTGTTGTTGGAACTTCTCTGTAGCCTCTAAGTGAGAAGAAGAACCTTTCAATTGTAATTCGTAAACGTTGTTCAACGCTGCCAAATTCTTAGATACTTTTTGCATTTGCTCTCCGAATGACTCTCCTTCTTGAGTTGTAGAAGTCATACCAGAAATAGAAACTGATGCTCTTTCGTAAGCCTCAGACAAAGAAGATACTTTATCAGATGCTGCTTGCAATGAAGTAACATAAGAATCAGTAGCTGCTGCTGCTGAAGTAACACCTTTCAATTGAGCTGCATTTTCACCAAGTGCACGCATACCGTCACCTAGACGCTCTAATAATTGTCCGTCAATTTTAGCTTCTTCAAGCATTTTGTCTAGTTCAGCTGTAATACCTGAACCTCCACCGCGATTTCCACGTCCGCCTGCCGCCGGAAGTGCATCGTGATCTAAATCATCACTGTGACCTAATGCTAATTCTGGGTATACTAACTCCCAGTTTGGATCTTCGTGAATCGGCTCAAAAGATGAGAAGATAAAGATTAACGCTTCTGTACTTAATCCGACGATAAGCATCTCAGATGCAAATGGCCAGTGTTGAATTTTAAATAATGCTCCAACGATTACGACTGCCGCACCCCAACCGTAGAGTTTCGCCATAAACTTCTTCCATCCTTTACTTCCTGGTTTCATAGTTTTCTTGTTTTTTGGGTTTATTAAAAAGTTTTTGTTTGTTGTTTATTCTTAGCGTAGTTCAATATCGCTTCGAATTTCTTCACCTCCCTCTTTAGAGAAGTCACGTCCACCACGTCCTAAGTGTGTTGCCACATTTCGGAATCCGACGTAAGATTTTGCCGTATCTTGATACTCGTATGCACGAGTTGAAGTCATTAAATAGTAACCAATGTCTTTCCATGATCCACCACGAATAACTTTACGTTTCATTGCTGGTGGATCCCAGTCCATCGCATCGTAACGGTATTCAGTATTCAAATCATGAGAGAACTCATACATTGACTCATCGTAAGCAGTTTCACACCATTCAGCAACGTTTCCAGCCATACAGTAAATACCCCATCCATTTGGATTGTAAGAGTAAGCTTTTACTGTGTGGAATCCACCGTCATCGAAATAACGACCACGCATTGGTTTAAAGTTACCTAAGAAACATCCAGCCTCATTTCTGATGTAAGGACCTCCCCATGGGT
>CAMLET010000162.1 GCA_946479125.1 uncultured Flavobacteriales bacterium | reverse complement strand
TATAAAAGAAAACGGTGAATACGAATGGGTCAGCAACCTTGATTCGAATAGTAACTCAGGAAGCTTATTGCTTCAGCCTGGCGATTACGCTTTGGTTTACCGACAAAAACATTTGAAGTCAACTTCATATACAACTACTAGATTATTTAAGATTTATTCAAATAAAACAACCCCAATCAATATTTAAGCGATGGAATTTGAAATTTTAGGAAAGAAAGACACAAGATCAGGATTTGGTGAAGGACTATTGGAAATTGGTCAGGAAAATGAAAACGTTGTTGGCTTATGTGCCGATTTAACTGGTTCATTAAAAATGGACGCGTTTCAAAAAGCTTTTCCAGAACGTTTCTTCCAGGTTGGAATTGCTGAAGCTAATATGATTGGTATGGCGGCTGGTATGACGATTGGTGGAAAAATTCCTTACACTGGAACTTTTGCTAATTTCTCAACTGGACGTGTTTACGATCAAATTCGTCAATCTGTTGCTTACTCTCACAAAAATGTAAAGATTTGTGCTTCTCACGCTGGAATTACCTTAGGTGAAGATGGTGCAACTCACCAAATTTTGGAAGACATCGGAATGATGCGTATGTTACCACATATGACAGTTATTGTTCCTGCTGATTTCAACCAGACAAAACAGGCTACAAAAGCAATTTCAAAACATTTTGGACCAGTTTATCTGCGTTTTGGTCGACCAGTTGTTCCAATCTTCGTTAAAGAAGATGCTGACTTCCAAATTGGAAAAGCAGATCTTTTGATTGAAGGAACAGATGTTACTATCATTGCTTGTGGACATTTGGTTTGGCAAAGTATTCTTGCAGCTCAGGAGTTGGGGAAATTGGGAATCAAAGCTGAAGTAATAAATATGCACACCATTAAACCTTTAGACGAAGAGGCAATCTTAAAGTCTGTACGCAAAACAGGTTGTGTGGTTACCGCTGAGGAACACATGTTAAATGGCGGTTTGGGTGACGCTGTTGCTCAGGTTCTTTCAAGAAACTTACCATTACCTCAGGAATATGTTGGTGTAAACGACAAATTCGGTGAGTCAGGAACTCCAGATGAGTTGATGGTGAAATACGGATTGGATGCTCCAAACATTGTAAAAGCTGTACAAAAAGTCTTACAAAGAAAATAATGAATGCAACGGAGCGTACCTGATGAAGCAACGATTGTAGCGTATCTTCAACAGGATGGCGCTCAGGCTGAAAAGGCTATGTCGTGGGTAATTGATGCCTACGGACGCTCATTATATTCTTCTATAAAACGCTGGACAAACTCTGGCGAACTCACAAACGATATTTTACAGGATGTCTTCGTACTCGTATGGAGACATCGTGTGTCGTTTAAAGGGAATAGCAGTTTCTTTTCCTGGCTCTACAGAATAGCTTACAACGAAACACTTCAAACTTTAAAACGCGAAAAAAAACATCTGGCAAAATCGTTGGACGAAAGCATTGTTTCCGTTAGTGAAGGAGCTAAACATCAAATCGACCTTTCAGCAGAAGAAATTACCAACCTATTATTGGAGGCCATCTCTACTCTACCCGAAAAACAACGCCTGGTTTTTGAGATGAAGTATTTCGAGGAGATGAAATATGAAGAGATTGCTGCTGTGACTGGCGGTTCGGTTGGCGGACTGAAAGCTAATTATTTCCACGCTACTCAAAAAATAGAGCAATATCTTTTATCTAAATTAAACCATTAGTGATAACCAACATCTTAGGATCATGAACAACGAAAACGAAAATATTCTTTCTAAACTGAACAAGGTACCGGTTCAAGTTCCGAACGATGACTTTTTTGAATCGTTAAAAGTTCATGTTGTCGACAAAATAAACACAGAAACCAGAATAGTTCCTTTTTACAAGAAAATGAGCTTTAGAGCAGCTGCAACTATTGCCATTCTTATTGCAATTGGATCTGTTTATTTCTTACAGAACAATCCAAAACCAGAAGTTCAGCCAACTCAGAGCGCAAAAGTTGATTTCAACTCACTGAGCAAGCAAGACATTCTCGCGTACATTGAAGAAAACAGCGAGGATTTTGAAACGGAAGATTTGGCAAGTGTTCTGGGTGAGATCCCATCTATTCAAAACACATCGAAAGAAACTAATTCTGAAAACGCTAAACCAAATTCGAACAAGGTGAAATCGAATTCTACACAAAAGCTCTTCCAAGAGTTAGATGATGAAGATATTTTGAAATACCTGGAAGAACAAGGTGAAGATTTGGATGAAGAATTAATACTAGGAACTTAATTTTCAAAACATGAAAAAGATAGCATTTGGACTATTGCTTCTGAGCTCATCACTGTTGTCGGTGACTTACGCTCAGGAGAAATCAGAATCTGACAAAACAAAAAAGGAAGAAAAAGACGATAAGGTAGATAAACTGAAGATCGCCTATTTCAATGCGGAGTTAAAATTAACGGAAGACGAACAAGCAAAGTTTTGGCCGCTTTATAACGAATGCGAAGCCAAGATGAAAGAATTGCGTAAAGCTTCTCGTGACATCAAGAAATATGTTGATGACAATTTTGAAACCATGTCAAACGAAGACGCGAAGAACAAGCTGAACGAGATTTTTGCCAATGAGACCAAAGAAATCGCATTAAAAAAGGAATATGCAACTAAATTTTCGACGGTCATTGGAGACAAACGTGCACTAAAACTCTTAAGTTTGGAACACGAATTTAAAAAGGATCTGTTGGAAGCTCTGAAGGACGAACATCACGGTCCAGGCGGTGGACGACCTCCACATCCTCCTCATCAAAAGCCAAATGACTGAAGATAGAATTGCATATTTCAAAAAACATTTAGGACAAACAAATCCCTTTCCTTATCTCATTGACGTTGAGAAAGCGGAAGGGATTTTTATTTATGATAAAAACGGAAAACGTTATACCGACATGATTTCCGGTGTTGGTGTAACGAACATTGGACATCGCCATCCGCAAGTTCTTAAGCGCATCAATGAGCAATTGGAGAAATACATGCACGTGATGGTTTACGGTGAATTCATCCAGGATGTGACACTTGAATTTTCGAAAGCACTTCTCTCCTTTCTTCCTGAACAATTAAATGCAGTTTATCCTGTGAATTCAGGAACAGAAGCCAATGAAGCAGCTTTAAAACTAGCAAAACGTGTTACTTGTCGTTCAGAATTAATTTCCTTTAAAGGTTCTTATCACGGGAATACACAAGGTTCTTTGAGTGTTTCTGCTAACGAACTAAAAAAGAGCGCATTCCGTCCTTTACTTCCAAATATCAATTTTATCAATCTAAATAACTTTGAAGATTTAGAACGAATTACAGAAAAAACTGCCGGAGTCATTTTAGAAACCATTCAAGGCGATGCCGGAGTTCGTCAGGCTTCAACTGAATATTTGCAAGCACTCAGAAAACGCTGTACAGAAGTTGGTTGTTTGCTAATCTTCGATGAAGTTCAATGTGGAATGGGGCGTTCAGGCAAAATGTTTGCGTTTGAGCATAGCGGAGTTGTTCCTGATGTTTTGACTCTAGGTAAAGCTTTGGGTGGTGGATTGCCAATCGGTGCTTTTGTTACGAAGCAAGAATACATGATTCAATTGAGTCATTCGCCAATGCTCGGGCACATCACCACTTTTGGTGGAAATCCAGTTATAAACGCAGCTGCATGGGGAACGTTGGAGGTCTTTCAGAACGAAATCGATTTCAACGAGGTAGAACGCAAAGGAGCGTTACTGGAATCCTACTTAAGAGAAATTGACGAAATATTAGAGCTTCGACGAGTTGGAATGATGTACGCTTGTGATATGGTGAACGACGAACGTGTTGCCAAAGTAGTTGACAAACTTCTTGAATACGGTGTTATCAGCTTTTGGTTTTTGTCACATCCTTATAGTTTTAGACTGTCACCACCGCTTACCATTTCCGAAGACGAGATTCATGAGGTAGGAAAACTCATCCAACGAGCAGTTCTTGAAACAAAGAATTAGAAGGCTTTATTTTTTTAACGCAAAGAGAAAAAGAGCGCAAAGTTTATCATGCCTTTGCGCTCTCCTTTCTTTGCGTTTAGATTAATCTAACTGTCCTAGCGTTGAAATCGAGATTAAAATCCTATTAAAATTTGGTAATTCTATCCTCCTCCTTCCGGCTAATCAATCATGAATGCCTATCTTAGTTGGTGAACAAAAAAGTGCAGGGGATGAAACCATTTTTGAAGCGAATTCTTACCGAAACCATTCTAAAGAATAGAAAGCAAAAAAAAGGAATCAAACCTTTTTCAGATTACCAATTTGCTAAGGCTTATCGTGAATTCCGAATTGTTGCCAAACGAAATGTTAAGGATTTCTTCCTGATTGGCGCAGGGATTTTTCTTGCAGGATTTGGTTTCAAAGGATTCCTATTAACTAATCACTTCATTGATGGTGGAGCAACCGGAATATCGTTATTGATTCATGCATTAACCAAAATTCCGCTGTATTGGCTAATTATCGGAATTAATATTCCTTTTGTATTCCTTGGTTATTTAACGCTTGGAAAAGAGTTTGCCATTAAAACAGCTCTGGCAATCACAGGATTATCAATTGTTCTGGCAACTGTTCATTTTCCTAATGTTACCAACGATAATTTACTTGTAGCTGTATTTGGTGGATTCTTCCTCGGAGCTGGAATTGGCTTTGCAGTTCGAGGTGGAGCTGTGATCGATGGAACAGAAGTTTTGGCAATTTACCTCAGTAAGAAAACTGGTGCGACTCTAGGTGATTTAATTATCATTATGAACGTGGTCATTTTCTCTTTTGGAGCATATTTCCTTGGAATTGAGATTGCCATGTATTCAATGATCACCTACTTAGCAGCTTCAAAAACATTGGATTTCATAGTTGAAGGTATTGAGGAATACATGGGAGTTACCATCGTTTCTACTCGTCCAGACCAAATTCGTGAAATGATCATTTCTAAAATGGGACGTGGTGTAACTGTTTACAGTGGAAAAAAAGGTTTTGGAAAACGTGGAGCAACAGAAGATGTTGAGATCATTTATACTGTTGTCACGCGTTTAGAACTCAATAAACTCAATCTGGAAATTGAGAAGATCGAGCCGAATGCTTTTGTGGTGATGAATAGTGTGAAAGACACCAAAGGCGGGATGATCAAGAAACGACCTTTAAAGCATTAATTCTGTATTATGTGGAAATATGTTCTTCCATTTATTTTGATTCTCGCGTCCTGTCATGTGGATACGCAGGAATTCAATGGAGTATACGAGAGTAAAAGCGGAAATCAGGTCGAGATTTCGTGCAGTAGTAAATTCAGCGCATCAATTCCGTTCGATCAATCGAATATGCCAAAGAATGGTGAAGAAGTAACGATTGTTCCAAACGAAGAAACCTACGATATCTGTTTTACATTTAAAGACGTAATGACTTCCTTCGGAAAATGGAATCCTGACGATAATGAGTTGATCATTCAAGGTGTCAAATACAAAAGGAAAAAGAAGTCAGCGTGCGAGTAATAATTCGAAGAGCTCTTCGTTTTGATTCCATGTCGAAATACATTTCACTACTATTTTTGATTCTCACCACCTATTCTTTCTCGCAGGAATGGATTCCAATTGCGCCTCTTCCCTGTGCAGGACGTGACGACGGTGTTGCTTTTTCACTCAATAATCTTGGTTTTTTCGTGACAGGTTCGGCAGATGGTTCTGATTATTCTGAAAGCAATAAATTATTTTGCTACAATCCTGAAAACAATACTTGGACAGAAAAAGCAGAGTTTCCAGGGATAAAACGACAATATTCCAGTGTGTTTACAATCGAAGACAAAGCTTATTTAATTGGTGGTTATTCAGAATTCGGAGCTCCTTTAAATGATGTTTGGGAGTACAACGAAAGTCTGGATATATGGATACAACGAAATAATTTTCCAGGATTATCTCGTTGGGACGCAATAGCTTTTTCAATGAACGGTTTTGGTTATTTTGGCACGGGAACCACTCAGATTGGGACGCTTTTAGACATTTGGAAATACAGTCCTGAAAACGACGATTGGATTCTTTTGACTAATTATCCTGTCCCAAGCGGCGGCGCACGTAGTGTGTTGGCTTTTCCTCTGTTTGATAAGATCTTTTTCGGTGAAGGTTTTTCAGTTAATCCCAATTCTCCTATTTCCTATTACGATGAATGGTCTAGTTACGAACAGGAGACAAATATTTGGAGAGGTCCGTACGATTCTCCAATTGGATTTCGATCATACGGAACTGCGCTTTCAAATGGCATTTTTGCACTTGTCTGTGGCGGAATGAATAAGAATGGCGAATTCAAGAACGATTGTTATCGTTTGGATTATTCAGGAAAATGGACTCAATTAAATTCGATTGGAAACGAGGGATTAAGAGGTTCGTCAGGTTTTGTAATTGGTGGTGACTTCTATTTGGGAACTGGTCTAAAAGCAAGTGGAGCAAAGACAAATGAATTCTATAAACTTGCGTCTCCAGCCAATCCGTTGAGTGAGACGATTATTTTTCCAAATCCAAGTAATTCTGGATTTAATGTGGTTTCTCAGCCGGTAAGTGAAGTGAGCATTTATTCATTAGATGGGAAATTGATCTTAGAAGCAAGTACTGACTTTTCCGGATTCACACGTATTGACGAGTTGGTTTCAGGGTTTTATATCATGAGAATTAAACACAACGGAAAACATGTTAATTTAAGGGTTGAGAAAATCTAATAAATGAAAAAAATCAAACTAACAGCATTACTATTCGGAGTTCTTTTATTGAGCTGCAATCAGCAAACACCAAACTCAAATCCCGATGACAAACAACAACCACAGGTTGATTTTCAAAAGGAAACAAAGAACCTTGAAGAATTAGTTCGAAACCTTTACGAATGGTATGAAACCGAAGGCATGAAGGCTTACGATTTTGATGTTCTTCCCGATCAGTCGGAAGAAAAGTACGTAAAATTAAACATTCAAGAGCACAAGCGTCGATTGGACCAACTGAAGAAAACGCAATTTTTCTCTACGGAATTCCTGGATAATTACAATAAAATCGCATTGGAAATCGACAAAGACCTAAGAAATGGAACAATCGAATACTTTGTTGGTTAAATGCCTTCGTACGGAATTGGTGCTAGTCCCTGGTGCAATTGTCAGTATGTTCCTTC
>CAMLET010000161.1 GCA_946479125.1 uncultured Flavobacteriales bacterium | reverse complement strand
ACCAGATACTTCCAAAGCATATCTTCTCCAAAATTGTGTTTTTTGATGTATTCGCCAATCGTCATCCCATCGTAAGCTGGATCATCCAAAATAGCGATACTCAGCTTATTGAACTTCGAGATCTTCATCAGCATGGAAATGAATTTTGGACTAAAGATATTCTTTCGCTGAGCGAATAAACCGTTTAACCCTGAACCACAATATTCCAATCCGGTTGGAACATGTTGCACGCTGAACGACATATCCGTTTTCTTCACTGGTGCACCAATTTCAGCAAACAACTTACAGAGTTCAGGATAAGTTTGATAGTTGAAAACCATGAAACCGGTATCCATACTCACCATTTTGTTGTCTTCTTTCACAAAAAGAGTATTCGTATGTCCACCGATGTAATCGTTTTGTTCAAACAAATGAATGTCGTATTTGTGTTGCAGTAAATGTCCACAACCCATTCCAGCTATTCCCGTTCCTACTATTGCAAGTTTCTCCATATTCTAATGTAAAATTGAAAATGGAGAATTGAAAAGAAAGGTAATTGATTTAAATCCAAGTAAATACGGGATTGGGAAACCACTTTTACATTCTCCATTATACATTTTCAATTATTTTAAATTCGCAATAAATCGTTCTATCGCGAAAGTGCTTATTTGTCCGCTTGGACCGTTAAAATTGAAGTCGCAGCCATGTGTTGCGCTCGACAATTCGATCAAATATGATTTTATATGGTGTTTTTTCAATGCTTTCATCAAGCGAACACTGTGTTCGTGCGAAACCATTGCATCAATTTTTCCGTGTATTAAAAGAGTAGGTGGAGTTGATTCGTCAACCAAAGGTGGAGCAGATGCAGCGAGGTAAGGCGCTTCATTTTCTCTGACAGAACAACCAATGTAATCCTTCATTACTTTATCAACGTCCAAAACCCAGTCGTTTGTAATCTGTTTCGCACCCCAAAGCATATCTGCCGGTGCATAGAAAGCAACTATTCCATCAACTTCATTTTTCAGCTCGCCATAACCGGCTTGTAAGGCAATTTGTCCACCAGCAGAACGACCAAGCAAGATGATTTTAGAAATGGGTAAATTCCTGCTTTTTGCAAGCGATTTTATACTTTCCAAAGCGGCTTTCACATCTTCTACTGGTGCCGGATATTTGTATTTTGGCGCAAATCTATAATTGATGGATGCCACATGAATTCCTCTGTTCGATAAGTAAGCATTTAACTCCGGAATTTGATTTGCATCACCAGCAGCCCAAGAACCACCGTGAATAACAATCACTAATGGTGCAGGCTCATTTGTTTTTGCCTGATAGAAATGAAGTTTATATTCTTTTCCATCAATGATTTGATATGGTCGAACTTCGAAGTTTTGTTTTTCACCACCTAATCCAAATGAACTCCAAAAAGAATACGGTTTGCTCATTGAATCTTTCCCCGTTTTTGTACCGAATTCGGTTTCAATGTCTTTTTTTAGATCACCACTTTCAGAATAAGCTCTGTAAACGGGGAGAAGAAAAAGTAAGAATGCAATTGTATAAATTCCATGAAGCCAATACGTTTTTGGGTAGAAATAGAATGCAACTCCAACAAGAATAAGCGTCAGTAGTAATGGAATCCAGGAAAACTCTGTAATGAGAATACTAACCTTCCAAAAAAAGTTCGTTGGTGCTCTAAAAATGCTTAAAAGCGAAAGTAGCATCAGGAAAATGGCCGGAAGATATTTCCACATTATTATTTCGTCTTATTGAATAAGTAATGACTTACAATCCATTCTTCACCTTTGTTGAATCCCCAAAGTTCGGCGCACGACATGTAGAAGATTCGCCAGAAAACCCACCATTTTACGGCGTTTTCTTTTCCGTAAGTTTCTTCGAAAAGCGGCATGATCGAAGCCTTATTAGCGTCCATTCGATGTAACCAGGCTTCAGAAGTTTTTTGGTAATGTTGTCCGCTCACATGCCAGTGTTTTTCCACTTTCAGATCTTCATTGAAATAGAACATCAAATCATCTGAAGGCATAATTCCACCAGTAAAGAAGTATTTGCTCATCCAATCGGTTTCGTCAACAACTTCGAACTTATAGGCAAATTCCTTATGCGTAAAAATATGAATGAAGAGCTTCCCATCCGGATTCAGTTTCGAAGCTACTTTTGCCATCAACTTTTGGTAGTTACGCATGTGTTCGAACATTTCAACAGAAACCACGCGGTCAAATGTTTCGTCAATGTCGAAAACATTCATATCCATCGTAATTACTTCCAGATTATTTATTCCACGAAGTTTCGCCTGTTCGTCGATGTAGATTTTTTGTGTTCTGGAATTTGAAACCACTTTGAAAGTTGATTTCGGGAATTTAGCCGACATAAACAACGACAAAGATCCCCAACCACAGCCTAGTTCTAATACCTTTTGTCCGTCCGACAATTCTGCTCGCTCACACGTCAATTCCAACATGTCACGTTCAGAAGTTTCGATATCGCTAACTCCTGGTTTCCAAAATCCTGAGCTATACTTCAAATGCGGACCTAAGCAATATTGATAAAATGCTGTTGGAACTTCATAATGCTGTTCGTTTGCATCTACCGTATTCACAGCAATCGGAGAAGCTTTTAACTCTTCGATCAATTTCATCAAATGCTCCTGCTGTAATTCGGGAGTTGCTTTCTTTTCGTCTTTCAAACGTACTTTAAGCAAGTCACGAATGCCTTTACGAATCAGGAAATCAGGGATTCTATTTTTTTCTAGTAAGGATGTATACCACATTTTTAATTGAGAATGGAAAATGTAAAATTGAAAAGCACTTCGATTTCACTCAGTCACCTTCTAGTTTTTGCTAAAGGTCATCGAGCGGAGCCGAGATGATTGTTATTTTTTCTTGAACCAAGGCACAAACACGCTGGTTGTTTTCTGGTATTGTAAATAAGCTTCGCCTTTTGAGCGAATACTTTGTTCTTCAGTCATAGGAATTCCGGTGACTTTAAAGATCAAATAAGCAATACTCAAAGGGCAAACAATTGCAACGTAACCATATGGAGAGCCAAGTGCAAAAATGAAAACACCAGTCCAGATCATTGTTTGAAAGAAATAATTGGGATGACGTGAATAATTCCAAAGTCCGGCTTCACACACTTTTCCTTTGTTTGCAGGATTCTTCTTGAAACGCGATAATTGGTAATCGGAAAGTCCTTCACCAATGATTGAGAGAAGCCAAATGGAAGCACCGATGTATTCAATGACGCTTAGTTTCTCTTCTGTATTTGAAGCAATAATGAAGAAAGGAATACAAAGAAATACGTTCGAAATTCCCTGCATTTGAAAGAAGGCAAAGAACTTTAAGTTCACATTATCTTTCCATTCTTCACGCAGCTGAACATATCGACCTTCTTCTTCACGGATATGCTTGAAAACACGAGAACCCAGATAAATGCCGAGCCTTAAGCTCCAAAGTGTTGCCAGTGCGCAAACCAAAATGATTCGATCTTTAAATCCATCGGCTTTCATGAAAATGATTCCAGCGATTATTAGAAAATTGAATGCCCAAAAAACATCAACTATACTGTTGTTTCTTAATGTTCGTGCTATTGTCCAAACAATGGTCATGAAAATTACCATCGTGATCAAAGAAATGATCGGGAGTTGAAAAAGTACTTCCATATCTAACGTTTTGAAAAGAGTTTTTGTAGTGAATCTGTTTTATTCATTTGAAAAAGCGCAATTAGGAAGTAGATGCAGGTTGTCATGCTACCCAAAAAGATGAACAGAATTGTCCAAATAATCTTGATCGCAATAGTTCTTTCTCTATACCAAACCAGTACAAGAAGGGCAATTACATTTGCGAAGAAGTCGAACAAAGTAGCGTTCATCCAGGGAATAGAAGTCAACGTATTCCATTCTTCAAAAAGATTTGATTCCAAAGAAGTTGTAATTGTGACGTAGATCATAAAGATCAGAATCCCGGAAAACAAAATGCGTAGTAGTATTACCGGAGACATCTTATGTAAGTTTTCTGATTTTGATAATTCCTACCCAGTGGAAGAACTTGATAACAGGATAAGTTGGATCGAATTCCCACCATCTTTTCGCGAAATTGATACTATTCGGAGATTTGTGGTGATTGTTTTGCATCAATTCTCCCATCAATAAAAAATCGATTGGCAAAGAATTCTTGCTATGATCATCGTTGTCGTAGTTGGAATAACCGTATTTGTGTCCACACCAGTTAACGATAGCTCCGTGAATTGGTCCCATAAAGAAGTGAACCGGAAGCAAAAGGAAGAACAACCAATGCGGTGCAATGTAAAGATAAATGACGAAGTAAAGTGCTCCGAAAAGGACGCGAACAATCCAACTGTCACTAATAGCGTCCATTAAAGGCCATTCAGGATAATTGCCCTGAAACGCTTTCTCAGGTTGGGTTTTGTTCTTCACATAATCAACGTAAATATCTTTGGTGTGAAGTGTCATTTGCCAAACGTCTTTAAAGAAATGCGGTGAATGCGGATCTTTTTCAGTGTCGCTATAGGCATGATGCATACGGTGCATAATTGCGTATGCACGAGGATTTAAAAATGAGGAACCTTGAGAGAAGAAAGTAACCATGTAAAATGTTCTTTCCCAGAATTTATTCATGGTGAACATTTTGTGCGACGCATAGCGATGCAGGAAAAAGGTTTGACAGAATAAAGAGACAAACCAATGAAGTAAAATGAATATTAATAGCATCATAAGACTCTCAAATGTACTTAACCTACGCAATTAAGAGGCATTTGTATTTCGAGGAATTAAAAAAAAATAAAAACTATTTATCAACTATTTGTTTTCCAATTGTTTATTACTTTAGAAAACTAGCATTTTCCGGTCATTTTATACGTGATAAAACCAACCCATTCCTTGATCAAGCCATGCCAATCATCAATAACAGAAACATCAGGAGTAATAAAGTCGGAGAATGTGTAAAAGCGTTTTGGTCCGGTATATAAATCTGTAGAATAAGTAACGCAATGTAAACCAGCTTTTGAGAAGCAGGCTTCAGCTCTTTTCATATGTCGGCCGCTTGTTACGAGAATGAATTTCGTCGCTTCCGGAAATCGTTTTTTCAGTACCTTCTTTGTTTCGACTGCATTTTCATAGGTGTTTTTCGATTTCTCTTCAATGAGAATGTCTTCTTCAGGAATTCCCCATTGTACAAGAACGGCTTTCATTTGTTTTGCTTCATGCAGTCCACGATCGATTACATATCCATGATCACCCGAAATCAATAGTTTTTTCACTTTTCCTTTTTTGTAAAGCGTAATTGCTTGCCAAATTCTGTCACCACCTCGTCGAATACTAAGTGTGTTTAGATCTGTATTGTATTCCGACATTCCACCTAGAACAATGGCAACGTCTGCTTTTTGCACTTTGTTAATTGGAGTTCCAAATACTTCCCATTGTCGACAAAACTCTTTGTAAATAACTGAATTGGTAAAGAAGAGAAGGATGGAAATAGCTGCTATTTTTCCACGTTTTTTTCGCACTTCCTTTTTAGAGAAAAAAGCGAAGTACAGTGCAATGATTGTCCACGTAAACGGACTAAGCAAAATATAGAGAAGCTTTGATAATAAGAAAAACATGAAATAAAAGTAAGGGTTTCTAATGAAAATTGCGGCAGTATTTGGTAGATGCCGACCCTTTGTAGAAATCTGACAGAAACTTACATCATTCCCACAATTGGGCTGCATTTTTTTGAAATTAAGCTTGAAAGGCATAAAATAGATTCTAGAAAAGTGGTTATGGCAGAAAAGAAAAGATATTTCGGGAACCTCTGGAAGATTACAAAAGAAACCGCCAAAGCATGGCTAGCGGCCGATCCATTTCGTCAAAGTGCTGTTGTTGCTTACTATGCGGTTTTTTCGATTCCGGCGCTGTTGGTTATTGTAATTGCAGTTGCTGGATTGGCATTTGGTGCAGAAGCTGTTCAAGGCGAAATTTCAGAACAAATCAAATCGGCATTGGGAGATGATACGGCAGAATCCATAGAAACAATTATTGCCAAGGCTTCTGAACAAAAGACATCAATTTTGGCAACGATCATTGGTTTTGTGACTTTGATTCTTGGTTCAACCGGAGTTTTTACAGAATTGCAAACCTCCTTGAATCAGATTTGGGAAGTGAAGATAGTGGCGAAAAAAAAATGGCTCAAAACCATTAAAACCAAGTTATTCTCTTTTGGATTGGTGTTGTCATTGGGATTCTTAATGCTGATTTCATTATTGCTCACAACAGGATTGGAAGCACTCAGTCAAATGATCAAAAATAACGCACCCGATTTTCTTCCTTTTCTATTTCGTATTCTGGGGTTTGTGCTTTCGTTCGGAATTATCACGGTGCTGTTTGCTTTGATCTTCAAGATTCTTCCGGATGCCAAGATCAAATTGAAAGATGTTTGGATAGGAGCAATGGTGACAACCTTGTTGTTCATTCTCGGCAAGTTCGGCTTGGGAATTTACTTCGCAAAAGCGAATCCGGGCTCCACTTACGGAGCTGCCGGATCTATCGTTTTGGTGATGTTATGGGTGTCGTATTCATGTATGATCTTATTTTTTGGAGCCGAATTCACCAAGCAATATGCTTTGTTTCACGGACACAAGATCATTCCTGGTAAAGCTGCTGAAATTGTAACGAAAGACAATCCAACAGATGTATAGATAGTTTACTTTGAGTAGACATCTTTCAAACATTCTTCCATCGTAGGAAATTTGTACTGAAATCCTTCTTCCGGAAGTCGCTTTGAAATAACGTATCTGCTTTTCAAAACCAATTCGGTTTCTGTACCAATCAGCATTGCTCCAAATTTCAGTAACCAGGTAGGCTGTGGAATTCCAAATGGAACTTTCAATGTTTTTCTGATCAATTGATGCAATTCCTTGTTTCGAAGTGGATTTGGGGCAGCCATGTTGTAAGCTCCTTCGCACTTTTCGTTATTCAGGAAGAAGATAACCGCACGACAAAAATCCTCTTCATGCATCCAGCTGAACCATTGATTTCCGGAACCCATTTTTCCTCCCATTCCGAGTTTAGTTAAGGTTTTCAAAGGAACAGTGACTCCGCCGTTTTTACCAAGAACAATGGTCGTTCGCATGGCAATTTGTCGAATGCCTTGATTTTTGTACGACCAAAA
>CAMLET010000160.1 GCA_946479125.1 uncultured Flavobacteriales bacterium | reverse complement strand
GGCACAGCACCGCCAATCCGAGCCATCTGCGGTCAAAGGCCTTCTGCGAGTCCATGCCCTATATTCAATACCGCCTAGTTCCGAAACTCAACCGTTCCGAATATGCCATGTGTCACGGCAGGCGCCGAGATTGGGTTATTGAAATTGTTGAAAGACTGTTAAATAGTGATGAATCGCTACTTTTACTTCGTAGTTTGCATGTTTGTTTTATTCGCCAAATCAGCGTTTAGCCAGCAAACCGCGAACCTTAAGATCGTAGACCTCAACGCAATCACAAAAAGAACTAAAATTTCATTTTTTTCTACTTCTGAACTCACAACAGAGCTGAATTCTATTCGTTCACAGGCTTTTAAAAAAGGATATATCGGATTTTCAATTGACAGTACCGTTACTGTCGACAGCTTAACGAAAGATGTTTACGGTTCAGTTGGACCGAGATTCAAAAACATACAATTGTTTTTTAGCGACAGCAGTGTTCTGGCTTTACGCCGAATTGGAATTAACGCAAAACGAAACCGTAATGCTGAAATTGGTACAACTCCCGAAGCTGTTGGGGCGTATCTCAATTCCATAATTGTTTCATTCGAAAACAAAGGCTATCCTTTTGCCAAGCTCAAATTCGATTCACTTTTCGTAAAAGACAATACACTTTCGGCTATTCTGAATGTAGAAAGCGGTCCAATGGTACGTTGGAAAGGTGTGGAAATCGTTTCACAAAAATCCAACTTCTCTGAGCGATTTATTTCGGCTTACTTTCATATTCAGAAAGGCGAACCGTTTAATCAGGAAGAATTGGACCAGTTCCCGAATCGGATTTTACAGCTGACTTATCTGAAAGAAACAAAACCACATGAATTGCTTTTTACAACCGAAGGAGCGGTTCTTTACCTCTATCTCGAATCGAAGCCCGTTTCGTCATTTAGCGGAACAGTTGGTTTACAACAGGATCCCATAAAACTCACCACACAATTTACGGGTGATGTTAGACTAAAACTATTGAATACACTTAAGCGAGGCGAACTTTTTGAACTCAACTGGCGCAGTATTCAGGCGGGAAGTCCACAACTAAAACTAGCGCTTAACTTTCCATTTCTATTCAACACACCTTTTGGTATTGACGGCGGATTTAACTTGTTTAAACGTGATTCGACCTTTCTGGAACTGAAAAGCACACTTGGTGTCAATTACTTTTTGTCGCAGGGAAACCAACTCAAAGCTTTTTATCAGCGGTATTCCTCAAATTTACTTAGTACAACAAGTTCGAATTTGGCCAATTATGGCTCTTCAGTCAGCAACCAATATGGGATTTCCATTCAGCACATTCAAGTGGATTATCTTCCCAATCCGCGAAAAGGTGTAACATGGATTACGACTGCTTCCGTTGGAAACAGAACACTAACAAGAGATTCTGTTACTTCCGAACACCTCATCTACAATTTTGGCGCGAAGGGAGAATTGTATATTCCGCTGGGCAAACGCTTCGTATTTAAAACCTCCGGAAATGCAGAAACATTCTATACAAGTGCCATTCAACAAAATGAATTATTGCGGTTTGGAGGAAACTTACTTCAACGCGGATTTCTGGAAGAAGAACTGTTAGCAACAACACGCGCAACCGCAACCGCGGAGTTCAGAATGCTGCTCGACCAAAACAGTAACATTTTCGTGTTCTTCGACCAAAGCTGGTACGAACGTAATACAAGTGCCTACGTTAACGATCATCCTTACGGATTTGGAACAGGAATTTCCTTCGGAACCAATCTGGGTATTTTCTCTATTTCTGTCGCGCTGGGTAAACAGTTTAACAATCCCATTTTACTGAGAGATTCGAAAGTACATGTGGGGTATATAGCTTATTTCTAATTCTAAATTCCAAAATGTTAAATGCTAAAACAAAGGTTCCAATGTTAGAATTCAGTATTGACGTTTTTAAAATTTAGAATTTTGGCATTTAGAATTCTAAGTGTTATCTTTAATTAAGCATGAAAGAATTAGCAGAGACAGAATACACGATAGCGGAGTTTGCGGAAAGATTTATCAATCAAACATCACAACACATTTTTCTTACAGGAAAAGCAGGAACAGGAAAAACCACTTTACTTCGAAAAATTGTAGAACATACACACAAACAAACCGCGATTGTTGCGCCTACGGGAATTGCAGCATTGAACGCAGGTGGAGTAACCATTCATTCCTTTTTTGGATTGCCATTTGGTGGATTCATTCCGGATTTCATTAACGAACCCGTTTTGGTTGGATCAACGAAACTGGAAACCAAAAGCACCATTCGAAAACATTTCCATTACAATGCAGCTCGTAAACGCTTGTTGCAAACGGTTGAATTGTTGGTTATCGACGAAGTAAGTATGCTTCGTGCCGATCTATTGGACGCCATTGACTGGGCTTTGCGTCATGTCCGTAAAATCAATCGTCCGTTTGGCGGTGTACAAATGCTTTTTATTGGCGACTTACAGCAACTTCCACCAGTTGTAAAACCAGAAGAATGGAACGTACTGAAGGAATATTACAACGGTATTTTCTTCTTCAACGCTACAAGTTTAAAGGACAATCAACCTATTTATCTGGAGCTCGATAAGATTTTCCGTCAGGACGACCCCACTTTCATCTCAATTCTAAATGAATTAAGAAACAACAGACTTAGCGAAGAAAGCAGAGCTGCTCTCAATGCGCATGTTCGACAAGATTACAATGCGTTGGAGCATCAGGGAGTGATTACGCTTACCACGCACAATTCTTTGGCCGATAACATTAATACGAAAGCGCTTGAAGCCTTAGACGAAAAGAAATTCTTCTACAAGGCTGAGATAAAAAAAGAATTTCCAGAACACATGTTTCCCATCGAGGAAGAGTTACAGTTAAAGGTCGGAGCACAAATTATGTTCATCAAAAATGATTTGAGCTACGACAAAAACTATTACAACGGGAAAATGGGAATTGTTGCCAGTCTTGGTGACGAAGAGATCATTGTGGAATTTCCTGAAGAAAAAAAGAAGATCACCGTTGATAAGTACGAATGGCAAAACATCCGTTATGCAGTTAATCCGGAAACGAACGAAATTGAAGAAACGCCATTAGGAACATTCACCCACTACCCGATTCGTTTGGCTTGGGCAATTACGGTTCATAAAAGTCAGGGATTGACATTCGATAAAGCAGTACTAGACATTTCAAATGTATTTGCTCCCGGACAAGCATACGTGGCACTTTCACGTTTGCGTTCATTAGAAGGATTGGTATTCCTTCGTCCATTGCAGTTGAACGGATTGCAAAACGATGAACAAGTAAGCGCTTACGGAAAGATCAAGGCTGATGATTCTGTTTTGAACAACTGGTTGAGTCAAAGTTCACGCTACTATATGCATCAGCGTTTGGTAGAGGCTTTTGATTGGTACGATTATCTGATACTTTGGACAAACATGCATCTTTCGATGAAAATGTTGAATGACAAAACGGAGAAAGGGAAAGATAAATCGTGGGTAGATATTGAGTTTAAAGTTGCCGAAGAAAAGAACGAAGCAGCCAAAAAGTTCCAGAGTCAGTTGAATAAACTCTTCAATAATGAGCAATTAGATCTGGAATTTATTCAACAACGCATACATCAGGCATACGAGTTTTTCTACCCGGTTCTCGACAATCAGGTATACCTGCTTCTGAAACGTTTAGCTGTTCTGAACACGAAGAAAAAGATCAAAGCCTATACTGAAGAACTGGAAGAGGTTCTGGAAAAAGTAGTAAAGATGGTTCAGGAATTGAAGAAGCTAAAAGTGCTGCTTCAAAGTATCGTTGACGGAAGATCCTGGGACAAAAGCATCTATTCCGACAAAGAAATTCAGAATTACTTAATTGCAAAAAACGCAAAAATCAATCAGGATTTGCGCAACGACCGTAATCTATTGATTGAAGACGAGGATGAAGACGAAATGCGGGTACCGCCTGCTTTGCAGCATCTGATGAAACCCACTTCGACTCCGCTCAGTGACCTTCAGGGAGAAACTAAAGGGCAAAAATCAAAAAAAGATAATTCTCCTAAGGAACGAAAGAAAACAACCCACGAAGTCACTTATGACATGTGGAAAGAGGGCAAAACCGTAGAAGAAATTGCATCTGAACGCCAACTTTCAAAAACAACCATTGAAGGTCATTTTGTGCAACTAATAAAACAGGAATTGGTAGAAATCACTGCTTTGATGGATTCCAAAAGAATCTCGGAAATTGAAGAATACTTTGAAGGTTATGAAGAAATGTCGTTGACACCTTTGAAAGAGAAACTAGGCGATAAAGTGAGTTGGTCAGAGTTGAAATGGATACAGGCTTCGAAGATGCTTTAAAATAGATTTGAGACGGAAGACAATAGACTAAAGACTTATTAGTAATATGACACATAATTTTAGACGTTTGGAGATTTGGAAAGCATCTATGGATTTGGTTGAGAAAATTTATTTGGTAATTGCTGATGTTCCTAATGACGAACGTTTTGGGTTAAAGTCACAAATTACCCGAGCAGCAGTATCGATTCCATCGAATATTGCAGAAGGATCGGGCCGAGGTTCAGAGAAGGAATTTGGTCAGTTTCTTTCAATTTCACTTGGTTCACTTCATGAAGTTGAAACTCAATTGATCTTATTAAATCGATTATTTACTATAGAAACCGAAACGTTGGTTGATAATTGTCAAAATCTGCAGCGAATGATTTTTGGGTTCAAAACAAAAATATTATCTAATACAAACGAATGACAAAGGAGATAATAACTCAATCAAAGCAAGTATTGAGTCTGCAGTCTCTAGTCTTTTATCTAAAGTCTTCAAAATGAAACTAGGAATAAACGGATTTGGTCGAATTGGTCGACTGGCAATGAGGGTAGCGTTGGCAAACCCGGAAATCGAAATTGTAGCCATTAATGATTTGCTGGAAACAGATTACATGGCGTATTTGCTTTCGCATGATTCTTCGCATGGAAGATATCCTGGCGATGTTTCGTTTGATGCGAACGGGTTAATCGTAGACGGAAAGCACATTAAGGTGCAATCGAAAAGAGATCCACACGAACTGGATTGGACAGGAGTTGATGTTGTAATCGAATGTACAGGTTTATTTCTCACCCAAGCAGATGCTCAAGCCCACATTGATGCCGGAGCACGCAAAGTAGTTATGTCGGCACCAGCAAAAGATGATACGCCGACATTCGTGATGGGTGTAAATCATCATTTATTAAAAGCAGATCAGCACATTATTTCAAACGCATCTTGTACAACAAACTGTTTGGCGCCAATTGCAAAAGTATTAAATGATGAATTCGGAATTATTGAAGGATTGATGAGCACCGTTCATGCAGTTACGGCGACACAAAAATCGGTTGATGGTCCAAGCAACAAAGACTGGCGTGGCGGACGTGGAGCAAGTCAGAACATTATTCCATCATCTACAGGCGCAGCAAAAGCAGTTGGATTGGTGATTCCTGAATTGAAAGGAAAATTGACCGGAATGAGTTTCAGAGTTCCTGTTCCTGATGTTTCTGTAATCGACTTAACTGTTCGACTGGAAAAAGCATTCACTTACGAGGACATCAAACGTGCTATGAAAAAAGCATCTGAAGGTGAAATGAAAGGAATTTTGGGATATACGGAAGAGCAAGGAGTTTCACAGGATTTTCTCCATGATCCAAGAACGGCTATTTTTGATGCCAATGCAGGAATTGCGCTCAACGATCATTTCGTGAAAGTGGTGGCTTGGTACGATAACGAATGGGCATATTCAAATAAGTTGGTGGATTTGGCGGTTTTGGCGGGGAAAATCCGCTAGTTTTGTACAATGAAAACCATCTTAGTTGTACTTAGTCTTGTTTTTCTTGTTGTTGTTCAGGCTCAAACCAAAGAGAAGCTGAAGTATCAGGAGTATCTCGACTCTGCGCACTTTCATTTCGAACAGCAGAATTTTGAGAAAGCAATTTATTTCAGTACTGAAGCCATTCATACCATTCCGGAAGCACCTTTTGCTTTTGCTATGCGAGGAATTTCTTATGCACAGCTTGAACACTATTTGGAAGCAATCCATGATTATACGAAAGCCATAGACACTAAAATGGATGTCAAAATACCTGACTTACATTATTCACGTGCCTATTGCAAAATTAACGCATGTGACACTAACGGTTGCTTATCAGATTTGAATAAAGCCATCGATCAGGATTTTCAAAATCCAGATGCTTATTTCATGCGGGCTCAAATTTTCGAGTCAAGAAATCTGACAAACAGAGCTATGCTAGACTTGTCACAATGTCTGAGTATTGATTCAACTTATTACAATGCCATTGTCCTTAAAGCCGAGTTACTTTCCAAAAAAGAAGATTTCGAGCAGGCCTACTTATGTTATAAAAGCGCAACAAACATTGATCCTTCAGATGCTTATCTACACTATAAAATGGGGTTAATTAAATTCAATAGTTATAATCAGAAATCAAGTTTAAAACACTTTAATGAAACATTAAAAAGAGACTCAATAAAGTTCAATGACGTATACCTTCTCAGGGGAAATGTTTATCGGGAAATGGGTGAAAATGAAAAGGCTTTAATCGATTTTGAGAAATATGTCTCCTATTTTCCAAATGACGCAATCGGTCATTACGCGGTTGCCCGAGCAAAGATCCGACTGAAAATGCAGGCAGAAGCTCTACCCGACATCAATAAAGCTATTGAATTAAATGATCAGGACGGAGAAGTTTATTATTGGCGCGGATTACTGAAATTCTGGCTCGAAATGGACGGGTGCGGTGATCTTCTCAAAGCTGATGAATTGGGGTATTACGATGCCAAATTGGAAATCAAAAACCGATCGTGCAGAAAGTAAATTGCTTTAACTTTGAAAAAACTACAATATGAAACAACTCGTTCTTCTAACTTTTCTAGGTATAAGTATTTTCTCCTTTGCCGGAAAACCCTATCGAATTGATGTCACGGTCTATGATATTGATGGTAGAGCTCCCTTACCAGAGACACATATTGTTTTCAAGGATGAGGATGATAAAACAATCTATTCAACTCTTACTGATAAAAACGGAAAAGCAAGTTTTAATGAATGTAAAGAAAACATTGTGGAGATTATGGTATTTCATACTGCTGGAGATTATGAAACACAAAAACGCTCTTTTTA
>CAMLET010000159.1 GCA_946479125.1 uncultured Flavobacteriales bacterium | reverse complement strand
TACACTTACAACCAAAAACGGACAGCAAACCAAGATATTCCTGAAAGATTAAAACAGTTCGCGCTTATTTCTGCGATGCACATCTTCTTCATCACCGCGCATGAGTTGTAGATAAGTCCAGTAACGACTTTCGTAGATCTCGCCGCTTTCTACCATTGCTTTTACTTTGCAATGTGGTTCGTTAATGTGCTGACAATTGTGAAACTTGCATTGACCAATCACTGCACGCATTTCCGGGAAATAATGTGAGATCACTTCTTTTTCCAGATCTACAATTCCAAAAGCTCGAATTCCGGGAGTATCAATGATGAATCCTCCGGTTTGCAGGGGATGCATTTCCGCAAAAGTTGTCGTGTGTTGACCTTGATGATGTGCTGAAGAAATTTCTCCGATTCGCAAGTCCAGACTTGGATCCAGTAAATTTACCAATGAACTTTTACCGGTTCCGGAATGTCCGGCAATCATTACTTGCTTGCCTTTGATCTCCTCTTTCAGAAAATCGACATTTATATTCTTTTCAACCGAAATAGCTTCAGAGTTATAACCAACCGTTCGATACAAATCCATCACGGCATCCAAATCAAAACGCTCGTCATCATTTAGTAAATCAATCTTATTGAATAAAATGGTAACCGGAATTCGATAAGACTCTGCTGCAACCAAAAAACGGTCGATAAAAACGGTATGCGTTTCAGGATATTTAATCGTAGCAACCAGATAAGCTCTGTCAATATTAGAAGCCAGAATGTGCTTTTGTTTACTGAGGTTTGTACTTTTTCGAACCAAGCAATTCTCACGAATGTGGTAGTCAACAATCACGCGCTTCCCCTCTTCATCCTCGCCATCACCCAAAACAACGGTATCGCCCACTGCAATCGGATTGGTCGTTTTTAAATCTTCCAATTTCATTTTACCGCGCACCCTACAAGAAACAATTGTTCCATCCGGGAGCATTACCTGGTACCATTTTCCAGTCGACTTAAGAACTTTTCCTGTTGTTTCAGACATCAGCGCAAAGATAGTTAGAATTGAGAATGGAAAATTGAAAATGTAAAATGATGAGAGTTCTTGGTTAATTGAAAAGTTTGTGATTCTTCAAATCATTCAAATTGAAACATAAATGTAGGCTCTTTTAAATTCTACATTTTCAATTTTCAATTCATTCTCTTTCTAACCATTATTCATCCTCATTCGTTATCTTCGTAGCCAAAGAAGTTAAAATGTCAATCGAAGTCACAAATCTTTCAAAGTTTTACGGTGAACAAGCAGCGGTAAACGATATTACGTTTTCTATTGGAAAAGGTGAAATTGTTGGTTTCTTGGGGCCAAACGGAGCTGGAAAATCTACAACCATGAAAATGATTACAGGTTTTATTCCGGCATCTGAGGGAACGATCAAAGTTTGTGGTAAAGAAGTTTCTTTGGATTCTATTGAAACGAGAAAGCACATTGGGTACTTGCCAGAGAACAATCCACTTTACCTGGACATGTATGTGAAGGAATATTTGGAGTTTGTGGCGAAAATCTACAAGTTGAAAAATGTTCGCGAACGCGTTCAGGAAATGATCAGTTTGGTTGGATTGGAAATTGAGCAGAACAAGAAAATTGGGATGCTTTCGAAAGGATATCGTCAGCGTGTTGGATTGGCTCAGGCAATCATTCACAATCCGGATGTATTGATTTTGGATGAACCAACTTCTGGTCTTGACCCGAATCAATTGGTCGAAATTCGTGAATTGATCAAACGTATCGGAAAAGAGAAAACAGTAATGCTCTCTACTCACATTCTTCAGGAAGTGGAAGCAATTTGCGATAGAGTAATCATCATCCGAAGAGGAAACCTGGTTGCTGACAACCTGGCTTCGAACCTTCAGGTTTCAAGTGATTTACAGGTGGTTTACGCAGAATTCGAAGGAAACGTATCGAAAGCATTGTTGAACAAGATTACTGGTGTTACCAAGGTTGAAAATGTTGGCGAAAACTCATTCTTAATTGAAAGTGAAGCTGCTGACGATCTTCGTAAAACAGTTGCACAATTCGCTCAGGCAAACAACTTGTTGGTGTTGACATTGAGAACGGAAGAAAAATCACTGGAAGAAGTCTTCAAATCGTTGACAAAATAAGGCTGAAAATGATTTTGCTTTATACTGGTGGCGGTACGGAATTCCTTCATGTACACCAGACGAATACGTTATCAACCAAACTGACAGCAATAGTCCTTTCCGCTGCTGCAATCGTCGTTCTTTACATCATCATCAGAGTAATCATTTCGTACCAAAGAGACAAGCGACTGGCTTTGGAAGAAAAGGAACAGCAACGCAAGTTCATTGATCGCATTCTGGGCAAGAAAAAATCTTCAACAAAAGAATAACTGTAACATTTTGATAGCTTTAAGGTTTTCGAATCGTATGAAAATCTATCTAAGCTCACTTTTTCTATCGATCAGTCTCTTTTCTCCTTGTCAAGGTGAAATAAATGGTCCGGCACCTATAATCGACACGATGCGCAAAGACTTTTATGGTGATTGGTATTTATCTGGCGTCACTTATTATTCGGACCAGGAAACAAATAGCTCAGATCCTTATAAACCAGTAATAAAGTCTCGTCACATCCTTATTTCAAAGGATTCAATCATTTTCTTTTCGCCTCCAGAACGGTTTTACCAAAGAAAACCAGATAGTTATAAATATGAACTTTTGAGTCACCATCCCTACCATGGCTCCGAAATTGTAACTTATTTAGAGAACAAAAAGAACAGACTTGATATTGCGAAGTTCACCATCAAATACAACGGAAAGGATCTTCGTCTTATTGAATCATTGCAATCAAAAAGCTATGGTGAAGTCGGCATTGAAAGCTGCTCTATCTACAAACCGTTTGTTGATTCTGTTCATCTTGAACAAAAATTACTCGGAGCTTGGCAACAAGGACGACTAGATTACTCAAAAATTGCGGATAAAAAATTACAGCTTAAGGATACGATAACCTTATTTAAGAGTTCCTGTAAAGAACAATTCACTAACGGAATTCAATTTTTCTTTGAATTTAAAGATGGATCACTAATAGGTGAAATAGATCAATCATATTATACCAGTTCTACTGAAGGAAAGAGTTCGACAAGTCCTACGCAAGGAATAATCGATGGTATTTACATAAAAGGTTATAAGTGTATTTGCTCCGTATTTCCGGGAACCAGCATATTCATTATGAAAAACGAGAATGTTCAATATACATTTTCTATCCTTTCATGTACCGAAGACCAATTAACGTTGGTTCTCCTGAACGAGGAAGCAAAGACTCAAAACTCGTGGCGTTAATTCAACAGTTCTTCTCTGGTTTCTTCTTCAATTTTTGGCTTTTCACCAAGAATTTTTCGCGCTAAATAATGCATTAAATATACAAATGGCGTCAATGCTCCAGCAAATACCATTTTAGTCAGATAGCCTGTAATCGCCTTGTTCATAGCAACCTCAAAAGTCATGAAACCCGAAAGATAAAGTCCGATGAAAGCAACAATGTAAGAGTCTGCTAACTGTGAAACAACAGTAGAACCTGTACTTCTTAGCCAAATCATCTTCCCTTTTGTTCTTCGATTAAAGAAATGAAAAAGACGGACATCCAACATTTGTGAAACAATAAAAGCCGTAATACTTCCCACCATAATGAAAAGAGGTCCTTGGAATGCTTTTCTAAATTCCGCATCAGAAAGTGGAGATTCTTTGTCCGTTGGCAGATAAACAGACAATAAAACAAGAATAAAACAGAAAGCGATCAATCCAGCTGTAATCCAACTTAAACGACGTACGGCTTGTTTTCCGAAATACTCGTTCATTACATCTGTGAGTAAAAACACCACTGGCCAGGGAACAATTCCAGCAATAATTGAAGGCAAATAAGGTCCCATATAAACCAGTTTGCAGGAAATCAATTCGGCAACAATAGCGCTGGTGATGAAAATTCCAGCCATTACCATGAAGGCAATTTCTTTTCGAGTTTGAAGCATGGTTAAAAGTAAATCAAAATTCACACTTCAACAGACTGATTACAGCCTAAAAAGCTATTTTTGCACCGTCTTCCAAAAAGGAGGTTCACAAAAAATCAATAAAATGCACAAGAACGTTATCGAAGAATTGCGTTGGAGAGGAATGATCCACGATATTATGCCAGGAACAGAAGAAGCTTTGAATAAAGCAGTTTCGGGTGGTTATATTGGGTTTGACCCAACTGCAGACTCACTTCATGTTGGACATTTAGTTCAAATCATGACACTTGTACATTTTCAACGCGCCGGACATAAACCTTATGCTTTAGTCGGCGGAGCAACAGGAATGGTTGGTGATCCTTCAGGAAAATCTGCAGAGCGCAATTTATTGGATGCTGAGACATTAAATCACAACGTAAAATGTGTGGAGAATCAATTGTCGAAGTTTTTGGATTTTAGCGATGCTCCGAATGGAGCTGTAATGGTAAACAATTACGATTGGTTTAAGGAATTCTCGTTCCTTGATTTTATTCGCGATGTTGGAAAGCACATTACAGTAAATTACATGATGTCGAAAGACTCGGTGAAATCACGTTTGGAAACAGGGATGAGTTTCACGGAATTCAGCTACCAATTAGTACAGGGATACGATTTCTACCATTTGAATAAAAACCACAATTGCATTGTACAAATGGGTGGTTCAGATCAGTGGGGAAATATTGTTACCGGAACAGAATTGATTCGTAGAAAATCGGGTGGTGAAGCTTACGCGGTTACAACTCCTTTGATCAGAAAAGCGGATGGAACGAAATTCGGAAAAACAGAAGGTGGAAGCGTTTGGTTAGATCCAGAGAGAACTTCTCCTTACCAATTTTACCAGTTTTGGTTAAACGCAGCAGATAATGATGCTCCGAACTACATTCGTATTTTCACCTTGAAAACGAAAGAAGAAATTGAAGCAATTGAGGCTGAACACAACCAAGCTCCGCACCTACGTATTCTTCAAAAAGCAGTAGCGGAAGAAATCACGGTTCGTGTTCATGGTGAGGAAGCTTTGGAGATGGCAATTGCCGCTTCAAACATTCTATTTGGAAAATCAACTTCTGAAGATCTTAGAAAATTGTCAAACGAAACATTCCTAAGCGTTTTTGAAGGTGTTCCAATGGCAACAATTACAAGAGATGAAATCAATGCCGGAGTTAGCATTGTAGAACTTTTAGGATCAAGAACCAACTTTTTATCTTCAAATGGTGAAGCAAAACGCGAACTGAAAGCAAATGCGATCTCACTGAATAAAGAAAAGGTAGTAGAAGGAACAACGGTTGATTCGAGTAATCTTATCAACGACAAATTCATTCTCCTTGGAAAAGGAAAGAAAAACAATTATATAGTTGTTGTTGAGTAGGGATGAATTGCAATTCATCCCAACGATAACCATACGACGAAAATATTTTGGCCGATTTAATCGGCCATTTTTATTTTAAGCGAGAAAACAATTCAGCAGGATACACCACATCGCTTAGAAACAAAGCGTGAGCCGGGACAGACAATTTAGCTTCACCTCTATCTTTAGCATCTAATATCGTTCGAATATCATCTGGTTGTAGAACACCATATCCAACTTCCAACAACGTTCCAACCGTTGCACGAACCATATTTCTCAAAAATCGATTGGCAGAAATTTCAAAATAAATTCCGTTTTCATTCTCCAGCCATTTTGCTGAAGTCAAATCGCAAATATTGGTCTTCACATCCGTATGAAGCTTCGATAAAGAAGTAAAATCCTGCTTTCCGATCAAAATCTGAGCAGCTTTATTCATCGCCTCCAGATCAATATCTCGACTCAAAAGAAGGCTATTCGTTATAAATGCATCTTTCTCTTTATGAATGAAATAATGATACGTTCTGGAAGTAGCCGAAAAGCGCGCATGAAATTCTTCTGATACCAATTGAACGGAAAAAAGAGCAATGTCGTCAGGAAGCATCTTGTTCAATTTGTATTTCAACTCTTCACAATCTTGAGCTTTGTCTGAATCGAAATGCAAAACATAATAAGAAGCATGAACTCCGGTATCCGTTCTACCACAACCGACAACTGAAATTGGTGTATTACCAAACAACTGTGTTAACCGACGTTCAATTTCCTCCTGGACCGAAGGTGCATTTGGCTGAATTTGCCAACCGTTGTAATTGGTACCTCTATATGAAAGTTCTATTGCATAGCGCATAGCGCAAAGTTACTTCCAAACCGGATTAACTGATTCAGATTTTATATCAAATTTCACGTCCAACGAAACTTTTGACGGAAAAGGACCTGTTTTTTCCACTACCGCATCCATCGAATAAGAATTCAAAACGGAATGTTCTTCCCATGTTCCTTCATAGAAAGATTCAGCAGAAATTTTCAAATCCTTAGTTTCTTTCGGAAGTGTCACTTTGAATTCATTTCCGACTGAGCTTTTAGCGATGTTAGAAACATGGTAACGTTTTCCATCGGTGTAAACCACCAATCTAATATCGTGATCATATCCTTCATTCACATTGTCGAATTTCCATTTCACGGATAGTGCTGTTCCTGTTTTACTTTGTTCCGGGTTCATCAACAATTTTGCTGTTGGTTTAGTCCACGCATAATTCAATGCCTCAGGACCCGTTTTATCAATATCCCAAACAAGTGTCAGATAATTTTTCTTTTTCAGGGTTCTTACTTCATCAAAATTGGCGTCAAGAGAATATCCTTTTGAAGTCAAATGTTCTTCCCAATTTTCATTGTAATAAGCGTAATTACGAATCACAACCTCATGTTTACCTTTGGTAACGTCAACCGTATGCGTCGACAATTGTGACTCGTGAACAGATTCACTTGTTGAAACGAGGCTCCCATCAATGTAAACTTCAATTTTATTGAGATGGTCATAACCGTCAACAACATTGATAAATTTCCAGGATATTTGAAGAGTTGGACTTGCTGATAAATCTAAAGTGCATGCAATAAACGTAAGTAAAAAAAGTAAGACCTTTTTCATATAAAGAAGTGTGTTATTTTCAAAACAATATAGGGTTTATTCTTAAATAATGAACAATATGCGCATGAATGGATATTTTTTAATTTTTATTCCAACCTTTTATTTAACTTACTATCTTGGTAGAAATATTTGATAAGTCAATTATTTCACTCAGTTTTGTAAA
>CAMLET010000158.1 GCA_946479125.1 uncultured Flavobacteriales bacterium | reverse complement strand
ATGAACCTGGAGATCACAACTAACTTTATGTTGGCGAATACTCAAGCTGAAGCAAATGAAGTAGCAGAGGCGAAATTGAGAGCAGGATTAGAAAGTATGAAAGGTGAAATTGGTGATTACAAAATCACGAATAATCGAATGATTACTGCTTCTGTTGGTGCTGAAATGTGGTCATCGGCTTCGATAGCAATTTCATTAGCATTATTGGTAATATTTGCTTACATCTTCATTCGCTTCGGACAATGGCAGTACTCTTTGGGTGCGATCATTGGATTGGCGCATGACGTTTTGGTTGTAATTTCAGTATTCTCATTGTTGCACGGTATTTTACCATTCAACATGGATATGGATCAGGCATTCATTGCAGCGGTACTTACCGTCATATCCTACTCAATGAATGATACCGTAATTGTATTCGACCGTATTCGTGAGAGCTTGAACTTTGATAAAGGTCAGCACGAAGCGAAAGAAGTAATTAACGATGCATTGAACAAAACGTTAAGTCGTACATTCAATACATCAATGATCTTGTTCGTTGTATTGTTGATCATGTTCATCTTTGGTGGACCTTCAATCAAAGGATTCTTGTTCGCATTGTTGATCGGTGTATTGATTGGTACATACTCTTCACTTTGTGTAGCAACTCCAATTTTGATCGACTTTACGAAGCGTTTCAAAATCAAAGGAGAGAAAAAATAAGATTTTATAATAAATCAAGGAAAGGGTCTGCTACAGCAGGTCCTTTTTTATTATACTTGCTAACCAAATTGTAAATCAACACAAGCATGGAAGACAGATTGCTTTTCAACGAAGAGTTAGCTCGTTTCTCACACTTTCATAAACGTCTACAACCATCAGAGCAATTGTTGTTCGAAGAGAAGTCATGGAAGGTGTATTCCTCCAAACAGTTTATTGCTAAAGGCGAACTGCCAGAAGTCAGTTTCAGAATGCGGATGATCATTTCATCTTACGTTGCTCAGCTTACTTTTGGTTACGATGAATTAATACTTGATCAGTTTAACAGATTCGAAGTTTATCCTTCACCTTTTATTTCTGAGAAACTAGGAACATTGGTTAGGGGAGAAGCCAGTTCATTTGGAATCATTCGCTTGTCTTGGTTGGACATCGCAGAAGGTCATAACAACGCTTCTAATGGAGTTAACTTGGCGCTTCATGAGTTTGCCCATGCGTTGCTAATTGATAACGTTAGAGAAGACGGAGACTTTCAATTTATTGAAGCGGATACTTATCTGGCTTTTCTTCAGCTTGCAGATGAGGAAATGATCCAAATAAAAAATAGCCAATCTCACTTTTTCAGAAATTACGCAGCTACCAACATTCATGAGTTCTTTGCTGTGTCGGTAGAGAATTTCTTTGAACGTCCGGTTGATATGGAACGTGAGTTACCAACGTTGTTTTTCAGTATGACGAAGCTATTAAAGATCAATCCGTGTGAACGATTGGTAAGAATTACGGTCTAATATTATTTAAGATGAATAGAATTAGTGTATTGAAATGGGGATTGTGTTGTTTGTCTGCGTTAGTACTTTTCAGCTGTGGATCAAATGAGCGTAAGAAGTTCAATACGATTAGTAATATTGTGATCATTAATAAAATGGTCATTAAGCCTTTTACAGGCTACGAGATCGTTGATAATAAATTGCATTTGATTGGTCCAAATAATGGAAACATTCCCCGAGGTTTTTGGGAATTAGATTATTCAGGAGAATGTGATCTTGGTCGATTTGCAGTGATTTACCAAAAGACCATGGATAGAACAACTTCCTTCGATTACAAGTTCGGATTCCATGATTTGTATCACATTGAGGTTACGGATGGAAATGAGATTCATCAAACATACAGTTTAGAGAATGATCCAGATTCATTAAGAATGATTTACGACCATATAAATGAAGTGACGAAGAACAATAAGAATACGATTGTCACATTTCATTACAGTATTGGTTTATTGTGTTTCGATCGATTAGAAAGTCCTGAAAAACAAGCTGGGTTTAATGGCCATTTGACCCAACAGATTGGTGGAGATGATCCCAAAATTCTGCAATATCCTTACATCCGCTTGCATCCTGAACTATTCTCGAATATGAAAAAGAAAGGGTTTCTGACTAAAAAGGATAGATTCTATGTGAATTCAGGTTCCGGAACTGGATACAAATACAAAACCATAGATGACATTCTTTACTAAGAAAGCCTATTAAGTGGATTTAAAGGCTTTTCTTATTCAGTTCAGGATGTTTACGCAGATAATAGCGTAAAATGGTTCTGGCATCACGGTCTTCGTTTCTTAGGTCGATAAAACGTTTCCATTGCTCGCTTGATTTCTTGAACATGAAGTAAGGAACAAATCCGTAGCCTTTGTACGTTCCGTTTTCTATCCAAATCACCGATTTCTCGCTTTTTTCTCTACCGTTCTCAATAATGAAAAATGCTTCTTCGTCGAACGTCAGATTTGCGATAATATCGTCCATTCGTTTGTTGTATTCTTCCGGACTTTCCTCCTGAACACATGCACCAAAGCATTTTTTGATCTGATATCCGAAACAGCTTGATGTCGATTTTTCCAAGCCACACAGTTTCAAGCACAAATGGTGTTTTTCGTTTAGAAAGTGAATGTAATCTGTTGCTTCTTTCTTGGATGTAAAGGTTGTCAACGGAAGTAAACTGTTCTTGGTCAGGCGTTCCACGAACAATTGCTTGTAACCATGACCATCTTCAAAAGTAAATAAACCGTAGCTGAAATTGTTTTTTCGAAGTGCTCTGTTGTAGATCGGCAAATGTTGTTTTATCAACTCCGATTCGTAAAGCAATGCAATGAGTTCTGAACCGGTAAGTTCAAATTCGATACGTGCAATTTCCTGACGCATCAATTCACCTTTCATGGTTTTGCTGTTCTTCAGATGCTGGTCGATGCGTTTTCTGATATGCTTGCTCTTTCCAACGTAAATCAATTGATTCACATCATTAAACAACTTGTAAATACCAGGTTTATTAGGAATTTCCTCCAAAGCTTCTAAATCCAGATTCGGATGAAGAATTTTAGGATTAATGTCATCCTGAATAAATGTTTCCAATCCTTTTGGATCAGTATCAAAGAGTATTCGGAACAATTCTGCTGTTGCTTCAGCATCACCTCCGGCTCTATGTCGACCATTGATTACAATTCCCAATTCTTTGGTGATCTTTCCCAAACTGTAAGAGGCATAACCCGGAAGAACGTATCTCGATGCACGAACAGTACATAATTGAGATCTTCTATAATCAAAACCAAGGTGCTTGAATTCGGAACGGATCATTCCATAATCGAAAGCCACATTGTGGGCAACGAAGATGCAGTCTTCCGTAAATTCAATGAATTGTTTTGCTATTTCGTAAAACTTAGGTGAATCCTGAACCATTCTGTCATTGATTCCTGTGAGTCGTGCAATGAACTCGGGAATAGGAATTTCAGGATTTATTAGTGTAGAAAAACTATCAATTATACGTGTCCCATCATGCTTAAACACTGCCAATTCAGTGATTTTAGAACTCTTTGTAGAGCCGCCAGTTGTTTCAACATCAATTATCGCGTATAGCATCGTTACGAAGATAACTTAGAAAGATGTAACTTTGTCACAAAAAAAGAGAAATATGGCAAGTAAACGCGCAATCAAAAAAGCACTTCACGGAATGCTAATCGACGTTGTTGATGAATGTTTGTATATCCAGGAAAACAATTCAACGAAAACAGAAGCAACAGATAAGTTGATGGATGATGCTTTTGATTTTACGACTGATGCATTGACTAAGATTCACCAAGCTAAATCGAAGAAGGATTATCCTGCGCTTCGTAAAGAGATGGAAGAAAAAGGTGTATTCTTCGTTAAAGAATTGAACGCACTTCAAAAATAATTTTCAATCACGTATTGAATATTCAACTCCGGTTCTGAAAAGGATCGGAGTTTTTTATTTTCCACGGACTGGCGCTGATGAACCTGTCTGCCAACAGGCAGGCGCAGAAGAAAGTTTAATGAGTTTGCAAATTATTGAAAGAATCCTCCCCAGTAAATGAATATCCTATAGATATTTATTAGTCTGTGACATAAAAACATCTGCGATCTTCTGTGTTCCTCTGCGGGATATTTTACAATTCCTTCGCCATCCACAAATCACAGGCAAAATGACCTGAATCGCCATACGGTTTATCCAGATATTCAAATCCAAGTTGTTCATACAAACCAACCGCAATATGAAGTTCAGGAAGTGTTTCCAGATAAATTTCGGTGTAGCCTTCGTCGATTGCCTGAGAGCAGCATAACTCCATTAATCGCTTTCCAATTCCGGTTCCGCGCATTTTTGTCGATACATACAATTTTACCAATTCAGTACAACCGGCTGGCATTCCTTTTGTTGGAAAAATCCCGCATCCGCCAACTATTACATTGTTCACCAAGGCGATGTTGTAGTACGATTTTGGAGTTTGAAACAATTCGAATAAATGATCTGTTGTTGGATCAGTAAAAACGGTCCCAGGTTTATTTGCATCGAATTCCGTCAATACAGAACGAATCAGTTCAGCAATCTCTCTGTTGTCTTGTGGCTCTATGGGTCGAATTACAATATGGTGCATATCTTGTCTCAAATCTTCTTCTGATTAAGATACGCAGATTTTTTGAATGACGTTCAACCGATCTTTTCTAAAACAAGATTTATGAGTTTATTGTTTAATAATCGAACGATGAATAGTTCCTTCATTGGTTTTCATCACCAAAAACAACTGCTGTGGATTGATGTTCCCAATAAAAACCTTCCATTCTTTCTTACCTGGTGCAGCTTTTTCACTCATGATCGTTTGTATCAGTTTTCCATCTGATTGATATAAATCCATTTGACAGAACGTATTGCTCTTCAACTCCAATGAAATGGTGATTTCTTGTTCAGCAGGATTCGGATTTACTTCCAGAATATGGATCTCGTTAGTTTTCACTTCTTCATTAGTAATGGACAATTCGCCATGCAAAGAATACCTGTAGAGTTTTTCTCCGCTCATGTATGCAAGGGAATCATTAATTCTAAAGAAGCGATTATAGGCGGTTCCATTGTACATTGGAATAGTCCAGCTATTTCCTCCATCTATAGTCTCTAATAACGCCTGTGTACTTCCCGTAAAGCCATGATTTTGATCCAAAAAACCAATCATCTGTTGTCTTATGTAATTGTTATGGATGATTTCTTGAGTCCAATTATTGCCACTATCAGATGATTTCACCAGTCTGACGTTGCCCGTTTGAGGCAATCCTTCAACGGATCCCCAAAAGTGAATTCCGTCAGGAGTTTGAATTTTCCAGATGTAATCTTCTGCTACCATGGTTTTCAGTTTTACCGACCAGGTTTCACCACCATCATCGGTATAAAGCATTATTCCACCTTCAGATTCATCAATTGCTTTTCCCGAGGCAAAACCATGTAATTCATCAGTAAAATAAATATCCACCAACGCAGAAGCATATGCAGACATATCTGTAAACGACCAGTTCATTCCACCGTCCGTAGATTTGATAATAAACGCAGGCGAACTCCAAATTCCACAACCATAAATCACGTTAGCACTGGGAGCCGCTAGACCACAAACTCCGGGAAGATTTTGAAGAATTGTTTGATTTATGGGCGTCCAGCTTGCACCACCATCTATTGTTTTGTAGAAAACACCTTCCAAAGATCCCGCAAAACCAAGAGTTGGTGTAGCAAATTCAATACACCGTAAATATTTTCCTGTGCTGGCGTAAAGAGTCCAGTTTAAACCATTTTGAGTTTTGTAAATATCACCGTCGCTATTGCATGCCCAACCTAAAGTTTCATTAAAGAAAAAAACATCGTCGTATCTGCCTGATTCAGGAACATCCAGAACCGTAAATTGAGCGTCCGAATAAAAGGAAGTCGAAACTAAAAGAATAGATAATAGTGTTTTCATAAGTGTAGATTTGATTCAACCAAAGTTATTCTATTCAATACCAAATGTCTAAACAGGAAATAAAAGGAAAGCGCCTTTGAATCAATGATTTGACTTATTTGATGTTTTGAATTGAAAAGTATCTTGTAATTGAACCTGTATAGAGCCGAAAATGCAATGTAGAATTGGTATTTTTGCTAAAAATTTTGAACATGGCTTTCGATATTGCGATCATAGGTGGAGGAATAGTAGGTGCGGCAACGTTTTACAAGTTTCAAAGCAGGTATCCCGATTTGACAATTGTATTGATTGAGAAAGAACCTGTTTTGGCAAATCACCAAACGGGTAACAATTCCGGAGTTATTCACTCTGGATTGTACTACAAACCGGGATCGTTGAAAGCCAAAAATTGTGTCGCTGGTCGACATGAACTGGTTGCATTTGCAAAAGAACACAGCATTGCACATGACGTTTGTGGGAAAGTGGTTGTAGCAACTGATGCAGCTGAACTTCCACATATGGAGAAGATCTTCCAAAACGGAATCGCAAATAATACGGAAGGTATCGAAATGATTGATGCAAAACGTGTAAAGGAAATTGAACCTTATGTTGAGTCGATTGGTGGTATTTGGGTTCCTTGTACCGGAATCATCGATTTCCGCGGAGCTACAGAAAAAATGGCTGAAATCGCACTTTCAATGCAGCCGAAAAGTGAAATGAAACTAAATCACGAGGTTATTGCCATTGAACGTTCAGAAGAATTTACGACCGTCATTACTAATAAAGGTAAAGTTGAGGCTAAATATTTAATTTTCTGTGGTGGTTTGCATGCAGATCGATTAGCGAAAAAAGACGGTGTGAAGCTGAAAGAGAAAGTTGTAGGTTTCCGTGGAGACTACTACGAACTTACTGAAGAAGCGAAACATAAGGTGAAGAATCTGATTTACCCGGTTCCGAATCCGGATTTCCCTTTCCTTGGTGTGCACTTCACACGTATGACAAATGGAGAAATTGAATGTGGACCAAATGCTGTATTTTCATTTAAACGTGAAGGCTATAAAAAAACTGATTTCTCTCTTCGTGATACAGCTGATGCGCTTTCGTACCGTGGAACATGGAATTTACTCTTTAAAAACACCCGATTTGCAGTAAATGAATATCGTAGATCATTCTCCAAGCGTTTGTTCCTGAAAACACTTCAACGAATGATTCCAAGTTTAACGATGGAAGATATTCATCCGTGAAGAGC
>CAMLET010000157.1 GCA_946479125.1 uncultured Flavobacteriales bacterium | reverse complement strand
ATGCTGAATTGGCTAAAAGAAAAGAAAGTGAGTAACAATAAAATATAACCGCAAAGAAAGAAGAGCGCAGAGATATAAAATTCTTTGCGCTCTTCTTTCTTTGCGGTTAAAATTACAAGACTTCCATTCTTTGAGTACCTTTGCCACATGGATAACAACTTCATCTTTTACAAGCTTCGCAAAACGTTTCAATGGGACGAGGAAAAAATTGGAGAACTTTTTTCTTCAATGGATTACAAGGTTCCGCCACCAACCATTTTTGCATGGATGAAACAAGAACAGTACGAAGGCTTTGAGGAAATGCCGGATGAAGCTTTGGCTGCTTTATTAAATGCGTTTATTGCTGAAAGAAGAGGTTTGAAAGACGGTAAGATTCCAGAAATTGAATCTTCAATGAACAACAATATGATTTTCAGAAAACTGAGAATTGCATTGAACTTGAAGGATGAAGATATTATTGCAATCATGGCTTTGGCAGATATGCGCATAGGAAAAGCGGAATTGGGTTCTTTCTTCCGTGATCCAAAACACCACAATTTCAGACATTGTAAAGATCAATTCCTAAGAAATTTCATTCGAGGAATGCAGATCAAATACAGCGTTCCGAAGAATTAATGAAATTGATCTGACGTCCAGTGAAAATCACTTTTTAGCAGCGGTAAGTCTTTGTAAGGAAGTTCTTCCAACACAAATGTATCCTGAAGATGGATCAATTTAGGTAAACCACTATTCCAACTACAAATAAACTCCCTGTTTCTGGTCACATATTCACTTTGATCGGAGACATCAATACCAAAATCCTGAAACCTTCCATTTTGTAACTCGATAATCAGGTAATGATGACGGTGAATATATGCTCTCCGAATTTGGTTCGAACCAACAACTTCGTAAGCTCCATGATGCGGCAATCGCTTTATATTATCGTCATTAAAACTATTCGCCAGAATATTTGGCAAACAAACTTCCAGCACAATAGCAAAAACAAATACCGACTTTACAATTCGTTTTATTCTTGAATCTTTTTTTAGAATCACCAGCGCTGGAAATCCGAAGACATTCTTCCACTGAGTAGTAAAACAGCAAGAATAGAAAACGCTGAATGCCAGTAAGGAAAAACTGAGCAACTTTACTGAAATATCGAAGGAGAAATTCACCAAAACCACTTGAGAAAAAACTCCAATGCACAAAATGGAAGCTAAAAACTGTGTTCGTTTGAAGAGTAACAAAAGCGCCAAGATCATTTCCACATAGCCTAGAATTACCGTGTAGGAATAAGAACTTCCTACAAGCGACCAGTAAGCAATATCTTTTGAAAGTTGTCCGAACGGCGTGTAAAGAATATTGGGCTCAGGCTGATAAAATTGGAGCTTCACCACCTTATTCCATCCGTAGAGAAAGAGAAAAAAGAAGAGGATGCCCCCGAGAACTGTTTTTAAAAAGTCAAGTGGTGTAAGCTTATACCTTTTTAAAACCCAATCGGTAATTGGTGTAAATACAGCTCCAAGAAACAATGCAAAAACAATCAGAAGATAAGTTCCGAACGTATCCGTTTCAAATAAGAGGTTTTTGTCTAAAAAGTGAAGTGCAGAAAAAACGGGAAATTGAACTGCTTTGAAAAACCAATCGAATAAATGATAATCAAACGGCAAAAGAAGCATCCAGAAAATGCAGCTCCCTATTCCAATGATCTGTATTCGAATCAGCATCAAACGTGAGATTAGAGAATTGCCGTTTTTCTTTCACGAACTACCAATCGAATTAACACCAATAATACAGCTGAAACACAGAATAAAACCAACAAAAACGAAGGTGGATTTCTTATTCCCGGATTACTTATTATAGGTGTGCTGTTCTTTTGCTCCAATCGGTATCGAATAAGATTCATTCCTTCAACCGTTATCGTATCGTGAATTAAACGAATAGAATCCTGAATTCTGAGTTTTCGTTGATCCTCTATTTGAAACGTTTCAAGAGATTCACGCTGATCATTTCTTAAGGTATCAACAGTAAGCGCTGTGTAACCGTTACTAACAATTCTCAGAATAACTGTATCATTCAATATCGTGTAATACTCAATTCTATAATCTTCAGGAAATGCCACCTCACCAAAATTGGAATTTGGATCTATAAAAAAAGTGCCTTCGTTTCCTGAATGACTTTTGTGCGCAATTAACGCTGTTTGAGCATTCAAAGATATTACTGCTAAAGAGCAAAATGTAATTAACCAATTCTTCATATCATTTAAAAATAACCGTTTTTCTATCACGAACCACCATTCTTACGAGAACCATTAGAATTGCAGAAACAGCCAACAACACCAATAAAAATGAAGGATTATTGTTCTGTTTTGGTGTTCCGATTATTGGAACGTAATTTTTTTCATTGATTGGTGAAACCTGGAACTGGTGCAGGAAAATGGAATCTGCTGATTTCTTAATTGAATCTTGTTTACGATGAATTTCGTACTGTGATGTGTAATCTTCCAATTCAAACTTATACTGCTCTACCCTGTCCTTATTTCTGATCGTGTCCTGCTCTATGACTTCTCCATTTTCATAAATCATCCTTAGTATGGTTGAATCATTCAACCAATACCAATCCATAGTTTTGGCAGTTCCTGGCAAGCTGTACGTAGGTTCTATGAAAATTCCAAAATTAGAATTCGGATCAACAAAATAACTTACCTCACTTCCTGAATGACTTTTGTGAGCGATCAAAGCTGTTTGCGCATTCAATCCATTGAGCAGCAATAAAAATGCAATTAGAATTGGCAACTTCATCATTGTTATCTTAAATGGAAACAGTTCTGTTATCGCGAATAACCAAACGAATCAACAACATTAAAACTGCAGAAACACAAAACAAAACCAACAAAAATGAAGGCGGATTGCTTGATCCGGGATTACTTATAATTGGATTCAAATCATTTCTTTGAGGACTTTGAATCTTATTCATCTCTTCAATTGATACTGTATCAATCTTTAAACGAAGAGAATCCTCAATTCTGAGTTTTCGTTGATCTTCCATTTGAAATAAATCAAGCGGTTCTCTTTGCCCATTCTTCAAGGTATCAGTTGCAATTATTCTTCTACCATTACTTGTCTGTCTAACAATGGTGGAATCATCCAATGATCGATAATGGTGTATCTCGTAGTTTTCGGGGAAAATTTGTATTTGACCAAAATTGGCATTCGGATCAATGAAATAAGAATTGGCAACACCAGAATGACTTTTATACGCAATTAGTGGAGTTTGAGCTTGAAGTTGAGCAATTATCGTTAAACCAAAAAGGAGTGTGAGGACTTTCATAAATATGATTTGAACTGGTTTACAACCAAGTTCAATATAGGTTCAAAAGGAAGTTCAAAGTTCGAATTGAACATTTGATCCTTTTGATCTCTTTGATTTCTTTGATTTCTTTGAACTATTTAAGCCTCACAAAAAAACAATAATCCGGAATTTTGAAAGGTTGAATTCCGTAACCACCGGTTGTTGGAAAAGAAGAATGCAAGTACATTTTTCGGTTTTCTAGATCTATGGAACTTACAATTCCACAGTGCCCCCAGGAATCTTTATACCAAAACTGAACAAAATCGCCCGGTAATACTTTGGTCCAATCGTCTATTGGTTCTCCTCTACCATTCGCAAGTAAAGCATTGTAAACACCTTTAGGTTCGGGCGAACCGTTTTCCATTGCTATGTAAACATCATCCAAACTTTCTCTCGGCTGATCAATACGCACATTCATTTTGTCTTCTTTTGTCAGCTCAAAAAAGTGTGACAATACACCAATAACCAACTCTGTACAAACCGCATCTTCATAGGTTGGTGAAATAGTTCTACCGTATTTCAATACAGTATCAATCACCTGCTGATTTCGAACCGGAAGAATAGAATCACTGGTTTGAGCAAGTCCATGAAGCGAAAAAAGAAGGCAAAAAAAGATGATTTGAAGTTTCATTTTAAGGTATGTCAATAGGTCAACAACGAATTTCTTTATCAATGTTACTCATTCATCCTTTTAATACCAAGGATTTTAACGATTCGATATTTTTTTTTCAAAAAAGTGATTTTTGTATTGATTTAATATTTTACTTTGTATTTCAAAGTTCTTTTATGAAGACAAACGAATATATCGATCAGTTACGCGACATCCGTACAATTATGGACAAGAGCACGCGCTTTCTTTCCTTGTCGGGTCTATCAGGTGTTTTAGCTGGAGTATATGCCATTGCCGGTGCAATTGCTGTAAATTCTATTATCAACAGAAGTAATTATCCTTACATTACACTTTACAGTAACGAGTTCAAACTGATCTGCGGAATTGCCGCAGCTGTACTTATTCTCTCCATTTTAACCGCTTTCATTCTTTCTAAAGGAAAATCAAAAAAAACAGGAGAAAAACTATGGAGCTCGGCAAGTAAACGTTTATTGGTTAATTTCTCCATTCCACTATTGACAGGTGCTGCTTTCGGAATTTCATTACTTCAAAACGGACATTACGGATTAATTGCTCCAATCACGCTCATTTTCTACGGATTATCGCTTTTACAAGCCAGCAAATACACATTGGAATCTATTCGCTATCTGGGAATGGCATTTATTGCACTTGGATTGATCAACTGCTGGTATGTTGGATTTGGATTGTACTTTTGGGCACTTGGATTTGGTGTATTCCACATCATTTACGGTAGTGTAATGTATTTCAAGCTGGAAAGAAAACAATAATGAAGGCTGTAATAGCTCATATAAATAAAGCGTTTGATCATCGTATCCGACTTGGAATTATGTCGGTTTTGATGGTGAATGATCTGGTGGACTTTAACCGGTTGAAAGAGCTATTGGATGTTACCGACGGAAACCTCGCCAGTCACATTAAAGCGCTTGAAGGTGAAGAGTACATTCTGATCACGAAACAATTTATAGGCAAGAAACCCAATACTACCTACTCGGCTACTGCAGCGGGAAAACTTGCTTTTACCAATCACCTTAACGCACTGGAAGCATTGATCCAGCAGAGCAGATAATATTTTTTTAATCATTTACTTTGAATTTCAAAGTTCTTTCAATAATTAATATGAAAATAATTCGCAAGTATAGAGCACAAATTTTAGACAAACTGACGCACACCTCTGCAGTCAAATTCATTTTTAAAATTCGCAACAAGGAAGCTTTTCAATACACGCATGAGCAACTTCATCAGTTTCCATCAGGTACACTTGGGAAAGAATTGGCTGAAGAACTTACCAAAAACAACTTCACGCTTTTAGAAAATTACGAGCGCCATGATTGCAAACATATCATTCTTGGTTTTCCAATGAATGAACTAGGAGAAGCAAGTATGCAGTTCTTTCTTTTCGGAACGCGTTATTATTCCTTTCCGCAAATCATTGCCCTTGGAGTTTGCATGTTGATCATGCCTGAATATTGGAGCACTTTCTACAAAGAATATAAACGAGGACGAAACTGTCCAAAGCTGGTTAATGTGGACTACAATCAATTAGTTCATGAGCAAGCAGCATCACTAATCGCAAAATATCAAAACAAATAAATATGGAACCAACAGAAAAACAACCAGAAATGTCCGATTTCAAAAAATTCATGAGATCATATACCGCACGAATTATTATTTCAGTGATCATCATTTTATTCTTGCTAGTCCCAACGCAACAAGTGGCGTGGTTAATTCAGGAACGAAAAGCCCGCCAGGAACAGGTTACGCAAGAATTGAAAGACGAATGGGGACCAGAATTCACGCTTTTTGGAGCTGTTCTCGAATTTCCAGTAAACGACAAAACGAATTCGAAAATCTACGTTTATCCAGAAAAATCAAATGACCAGATTTCAACAGATGTGATTGAGCGCTACCGTGGAATCTTCAAAGCGAATTTATTCACTGCTACCGTGACATCAGCAAACAGTTTCGACCTAACGAAATTGAAAGCGAATGCCAATTACTCCAAAATCAACTGGAAAGGAGTAAAACTATTGCTTGCAACCGGAAAGAATGTTCGTTTCAACGAAATAACCAGTTTCAATATTAACGGTAAAAAGGTTTCCGTCGCCGGCCAAAACGAATGGAATTATCACTTGAACACGGTTAGTAATTCATTTGAAATTTTACCTACTGAAAATACGATAACGGCAAATTATACAGCTTCAGTGAATGGAACCGAAGCATTGATCTACAGATCGTTCGCATCACAGTCTGAAATGAAACTTTCATCCAATTGGAAAGATCCTGCCTTTAGCGGAAGTTCACTCCCGGAAAATGGTTCATTCAACGTGAATTCACAAGGATTTGACGCAAAATGGAAGAACCTTTCAGACATTGGTTCCGGAAGTAAAGTGTCAGAAAACAGAATTCGATTGGAAACCAAAAGAGGTGCAGAGATAAAATTTATCACAACACTCGACCAATATCAGTTGAATGAAAGAACTATTAAATACAGTATTTTAGTTCTAACGCTGACCTTTGCAGTATTCTTTCTGGTTCAAATCATTGGAAAAACTTACGTCCACCCAATTCACTATTTAATGATCGGATTAGCACTGCTTCTCTTCTACTCGCTTTTACTTTCGCTTTCGGAGCATTTAGGTTTCAATGGAGCTTACCTGGTTTCTGCAAGTGCAATTGCTTTACTTATTGTTTGGTATGCCAAATCGATTCTCCATTCCATGAAGTTTGCCATTATCTGCGGACTCAGTGTGGTTCTGCTTTACGGATTCTTACTGGTTCTGGTAAATCTTGAAGTATATGCACTTTTAGTTGGAAGTATTGGCTTATTGATCGTATTGGCTTCAATTATGTCGGTTACACGAAAACTAAACTTCGAATAATTTGTTTCACTTAATTCAGTCGAAAATGAAAAATAAAAGATTAATTATCATTCTAACGATGGTTCCGGCAATACTGCTGATACCGTTGATCGCCATGTGTGTAACAGACGAAGTAGTTTGGGATCTTCCCGACTTCATCATCATGTTTGTGTTGCTAACAACAACCGGACTCGCAATCGAATTTACACTTCGGATGGTGAAATCCACAAAGTATAGAATCATTCTCTGCTTTGGAATTTTACTGGTGCTTTTCCTTATTTGGGCTGAATTAGCCGTTTGTATATTCGGTACTCCATTTGCTGGATCATGTTACTGTAACCTGCCACCTATTTGGGTTACTTAATAGAAGTCCTCTGGGGAAACCG
>CAMLET010000156.1 GCA_946479125.1 uncultured Flavobacteriales bacterium | reverse complement strand
ATAATAGTTCACAGTACTCCTGGCCGTGCCAGCCTCATTCTATTGCACAATCTGTAGTTTCTTCTTCTCTTTTTTCTCTGGGATTATACTTATTCCCAGAACTCGTCACGCCATATAATTATCGTCAACGGCAACATACCGTCAAACATTTCATTCATTAGATAATTAGTAAACAATACGTAAGTATGAAACTTCACACTCGTATTAAGGCATTTTTTTTCGGAGAAATACACTCCGATTAGTCAGTTCGGAATATAAAGTGCATGTTGGAAGGAACAATTAATATCAACGACAGTTGATGAAAATTACATGCACAAATTTGTTACCTTTCTTTGTAGTTGCAGTAGTAAATTTAAAAAAAGAACGTCTTCTTTCTTCTTTCTGAGATGCAAGGTACGCATAACAAATGCACCTAGCTTGCAATATTATTCGCAAAACTTACACAATCTTTGGATTTTAGGATTTGATAACACACATTTTAAAAGATCTTAACAACTGATTTTTAGCTACCTAGGTGAACAATGCCCAAATCAACACATCATTCTGTTTAATGACATTTTATCTCCATTTGAACTGTCTCTCTTCTTCTCCCTATCATATAAAAAATTGTAAATCTGTGAGATGTGTAATCATCGGGAAATAAGGTATAATAGAAATTTTATCTCATTCAGCAACATTTGCTATAGATGTTTAAAAACAAGATGTTATGAAAAAGATAATAACCATAGTTGCTGTACTATTTACATATACAGCAGCGTTTTCTCAGGAAATGGCTGAGAATAAGACTAAAACATTTTCTATTGGACCTTCTATAGGTTTTGGTCACGCAGCAGTGCGCAATACGGTTGGAATGGAATTGTTCAAACCTTCATGGACAGCCGGTGTAATCTTGAATTACAGTACGAGTGAGAATGTAGCTTTTGCTGCAGATGTACTTTGGTCAATGGAGGGATCGTTAGTTGAACGTCGAAGAGATGGTGTTCAAACCGATTTATCTCTACAGTACATACGTGTCCCTTTGAAGTTTGCCTATTTCTTTGGCGATGTTACAGACGATTTCCGACCAAAAGTAACCATTGGACCTTCCATGGGATTTTTGATTGATGCCAAAAGTGAGACCGAAGGTGGTTCGAAAGCAGATGTTCGAAAGTCTTATCAGGATTTTGATCTTGGTGGAATTGCATCTATTGGATTTAACTGGAAAATGGCAGAAAACATCTGGTTAAACACAGATCTAAATTATTACACTGGTTTTACAGCAATTCATTTAGCTAATCAGTACAATACAAACTATGGTTTACGTGTAGGATTAGCATTTGGCCTATAGTAACCTACCTTGAATGGAAAACGGGAATCATTTTCAACATCGAATGGTTCCCGTTTTTTTTTTATACCAATTCTAACCACCGTTTAATAATCGAAAATGTGTTCAACTGCATAACCTTCCAGAAATTCGGTTTGACAGTTTCGCCGCAAAGGCAATTCAGAAAAATGTGCACAAAATATGTAAAATAGTTACCTTTCACATAAGTAATTAATAGCATTGACCATTAATAATCGCGAAAATTAAAATTATGAGTTTCTTCAAAAAACTATTTTCCAAAAACGAGGATTCAAGTAACGAAAGTTCAACTAAATCCGGAGCAGAATTCAAAGGTATAGGTACAACAGAATATTTCGACAAGAGGTACACGTTAGAGACCATTAATCCGAAAGTATTGGATGGTGCTTGTAAAATGATTGAAAGCTATTTGATAGAGAATAAAATTGAGCGAAATACTGATTTTCCCGTCAATCATCCGGAAACACTGGATTTGGTCGATCAAAAAGGATTTGGTTTTGTGCTTTACTGTAAGGCCTTCCAACTAGGAGAAATGGATGCAGCATTCTTTATGGCATACTGCTTTAGTGATTACCTCATCACGAACTACGGTTTCCAATTGTACATTGACTCTGAACCAGAATTCCCGCTAAGGAATTTTACGCTTAAATACAATAGAGACGGTGTTGTTCTTTCTTTGTACCCGATTGAATACACTACAAAAGTGCTCAACGGTAATGAAATGTATAAGGAATTAATCGAGAAGCTCGAATCACATATTTCCAAACTTCCTGAACAAGCAGATTTGATTAAGAAATATACAAATCCGGAATAAGTATGAGTAACATCAACGACACACTAAAAGGAATAGAGTTCGCTCAGGTTGGCTGGGTGGTTCCAGATATTTACAAAGCAGTTGAATTCCTCTCAGAAACGTTGGGAATAACTGGTTTTCATACACCTCAGCTTGTTCGCGCGCAGGATTTGAACATGTCATACATGGGAGAAGTTGTGGATTCGGAATGCCTGACAACACAAACGTACAATGGCGGAAGTTATGTTGAACTGATTCAGCCCGTTTCTGGTAAAAGTATGTTTCAGGATTATCTGGATAAATATCCGAATGGTGGAACACAGCATCTTGCTTTTCGTTTACCTGTTGCCGACTTTGAGCGAATAACGATTGAAATTCTGGAACAAGGTTTTGAAATCATCAGTGAAGTAAATCACCCCATTGCTCGAATGGTTTTCTTTGATACTTATGCAACGTTAGGAGTTGCTACAGAGATTATGGGGATTACCGATGAAGGTTGGGAAATTCTCAAGAAAATGGAAGCATAGTTGATGATTAATCTAGAATTAACCCAGTCCGCTGATAGCGGACAAATCTTTGCGTTCTCCTTTCTTGGCGGTTTTTAAATTACAATTCTTAAAATTAAGTAGATTTTTATTTGAAAACGCAGAGAAGCAAAGAACGCAAAGTAGGAAAGCATCCGCCTCAGGCAGATGCGTTTCATCGCTAAAATTCAATGACATAAAAAAGGTGACTCCGAAGAATCGCCTTTCAAAACTAATTTATATCAAAAGCTGTCGCTTACTCAATGAACCAAACCAGTGTTACTGATTCCTGGAATTCCATTTCCTGAGGAGCGAAACGTAAATCAGCACCTTCAGCTACTCCATCTGCAAACATTCTCATATCAGCAGATTTGTAATACATCATTCCAGGGTTTTCACTTCCGTAAATGATAGATTTCACTCCACCCATTTTTACTCCGGCAGCTGCAGAAAGATTCATTGCTTTTTTACGAGCATCTGTCACGGCTTTTCCTTGAAGATCAGCTTCCGTTTTTTCACGAAGCGCATCAGACGTATAGAAACCGAAGTTGAAATCTACCGGATCTTTTGACTCTGCAAAACGTGCTGCAATTTTCTGTAAGGTAGCCTGGCTGTATGCAAACTTTATCGTTAAGTTTTGAGAAACTACATAACCGCTGTCAATTGGTCCATTCTCGCGATAAATTCTGTTTTTATACGCTGAGAAGTTCGTTGTTTTTACGTCAGATTCCTGAAAGCCCAATTGCTTTAGAATTTTCATAAACTGCGTAGTTTGGTCACCAATTGCTTTTGTTGCGTCTGCCATATTCATTTTCACTGAAGAAAGGTGAATGTTCAACTCTGTCATATCAGGGACGATAGAAACTTTAGAAGTTCCGGTTACAGTCACTGTAGGTTTTGCATTTTCTGCTTGTCCGAATACTGTTCCGGAAATAAGGACTAGGGCTAAAAGGAACTTTTTCATGATCAATTATTTTTGGTTTTTATTTGTACTGCTGCTTAATCAATAGCTGTGCCAATTGAACATGGAAAATCTAAATAAATCACAATAAAACAGCGCTGCAATTGATAATCAGTCTTTTCCAGAAAGAAGAAAATTTTTCAAAAATTCAATTCAGGAGAAATTGTCAGTAACGAATTGTTTTGCGTACGATTTTATCATTTCACGCACAATTTCAAATTCCGCTCTCACTTCTTCTGCTGTACCCGTTGCTTTTGCCGGATCCGGAAAATTGTGATGAAACTTCTTTGCTTCAGTCGGGAAATACGGACATTGTTCCCTGGCGTTGTCACAAACGGTTATTACAAAATCGAAATGAACATCCGAATATTCATCTACATGATTGGAAGTGTGTTTCGAAATATCGATTCCGTCGGCCTTCATAATTTCTATTGCCTTCGGATTCACACCATGCACTTCTACTCCAGCGCTATAAATTGTTGCCTTTTTTCCAGCAAAATGCTGCAAATAACCATGTGCAATCTGACTTCTGCAACTATTCCCGGTGCACAATACCAAAATGTTCTTTACCACTTTCATACTATACAAACAACCAAATGATATTGATGATGCAAAACTTAGGATCGAAACCAAAAATGAGCTGTAAAACAACAACTGAAGTTGTTATTACCAAGGGTTTCTTGTATTTGATTACAAATGCTTTCATATCTTAACAACATCCTCCGGCAGGTGAACAACATGTGCTTTCCTGTTTCCCTAGTTCTGAAAGCTGAATTTTCGTTTTTCCATTCGACTCACCGCAAGAATCGCTGGCTAAACATGCGGTATTTTTGGTAGTAAGAAGAAAGTGATCTCCATTGAATTCCAAATTGTATTTCCCGATTGTTTCTCCCTGATACTCCACCTCTATTTCGTTATCTTCAATTCCCAACTTTTCTTCAGAAAGCTGAATGATCTTCAATAATTTCCCTGGCTTCAAACGGTGTTCCAAATCGTTGGCGTTCCACAACTGGAAATTCACCACGGTTTCTTTACGGATTGTTCCTCCGCAATCTATAAAATGCTTATCTATCTTACCAATTTCTGTAACATGAAAATGTTCGGGAACGAAAGTACCGTTGGGAGTTTGAAATTGTACGTTTGCCAAATTGGGCAAAAGGTTTTTAATTTCTGAAAGTTTCATCTGCTTGAATTTTGATTAACAACATTGATTGGCTTTATCGTCCAGTTTGGATGATATACCTTGAAAATAATTTTGAATACGGGTAACAGTATTCTTATCCACACAATAACAAATAGATGTTCCCTCAATACTTCCTTTAATCAAGCCAGCATTCTTCAACTCTTTTAAGTGTTGTGATACCGTCGGCTGAGCAAGAGGTAATTCGTTTACTATGTCTCCACAAATGCATGCATCCACCTTTATCAGATATTCCAAAATGGCGATACGCGCTGGATGCCCAATGGCTTTTAAGATCATAGACATTTCGTTTTGTTCTTCTGTGAAAAGATCTGTTTTCGTTGTTCCCATATCTTTAATTGTAATATTGCAATATTACGATAAATATAAATTCGAAATTATGTTTCACGAAAAAAATCAGAAAACAGTCGCATTTTCAAACAAAAAAGCCTGCTAACATTGATTAACAGGCTTCATTATAAGAGTAGAAATCTCTAATTCGTTTTTACAACTGGCAGCACATCGCTTTTGCCATTTTCAGCAATAACTTTTACGAAATAAACTCCAGGTACATAATTCTCTCCGAAACCAAATGTTTGTCCAACAAACAAATTTGAATGGACTTCCATTAATCTTCCGGAAGCATCAGTGATTTGTAGTTCAGAATAATTGTCATCACTTGTGAAATTGAAGCTACCGTTTGAAGGATTTGGGAAAACACTATTTGCAGATAGTATTCCATCTTTGATACCTGCCGAACTTAAGCAAACCGTTCCATCTCCAGTAAACGTACTCACGAAATTTGGTAATCCAATTCCGGAGTTTGCTCCCATGAATGAAGGATCGAGATCAACACCATTATCTACATAATTACAAGCCGCAACTCCAACACTATTTGGTGAATTGATCACTCCAAGAAATTGACTGTAGCTTTTTACAACGTAGATCTTTCCATCAGGGCCTCTTTGCAAAGGATAAATATCAGAAGTAGTGCTAATGGTTTTTACCGCTGCGACCATTGCAGAAGTGCTAGCTAAGGTCAAATCATATTGAAGTAAAGTTCCTGTGACTTGATAAGTACTTACATACAATACATCATCATTAGGCGAAAATTCTACTCCGTAAACGTGATCCGTGTATGAAATAGTCTGCGGATTACTTACCATTCCCGTAAGCACATCAAAGTCGAAAAGCTCTACTTTATCTAAATATCCGGCGGCAAGCGCCAATCGATCTCCACATGAGTTGAATTTCATTTGTCCGTAGCTGTTCTGAATCACATCATCACTGTGTACAATTCCGGTATGTGAAACAACAGCTGAATCAATTCCAGTTGGAGTTACTTTAAAAGCATAGAACGCATCATCGTCCCAGCCATGCGTTACCAACCAAAAATTCGGTGATTCAGGTTCTTGAACAGCGGCTACTTTCTCCGCTACTGGTGCTTTCAATGGCAGATTTCTAGAGATCAAATCTCCGTTACCACCATCAAGAAGCATATTCACTTCGGAAACGCGTAATCCAAGCGAATCACCAATTTCGTCAGTAGTGAAGATATAATATCTGGAACTATTTCCCGGTTTCGGAACGATCAAAGCGGCTTGCGTAGAAGAAATTCCACCCATGAGTCCTGAACCATTTGGCATAACTGCATTATTCGCATTCCAAACTGTTCTTCCGTCGGTATAAAACAGTAAATCGCCTGTTACCGGATCAGAAATTGAAGCCGATCCTTCGCCAGCCGCCATTGCACTGTTTGTGATTACGGTTGGTGCTCCGCCAGAAAAATCGAGCCCGGCCATATTCCCGAAATGCCATTTATCAGCGTTATGCTGTGCAAGAAGAGTTGAGGAAATACAAAATAAGGTAAGGGATAGCAAGTAGCCTTTTTTCATAGTAGATCGTTTTAGCATGTACTCAAATATATGGTAATCAAGTGAAATGGTCAAGACTCTTTTGAATCGCTCATACACCATTAATTTTCAGTACATCGTAAAAGATTAGCCCAAAATAAAAAAGGTCAGACAAAACTGTCTGACCTTTTTCTAAAATCGATTAGTGATCTTACTTAACAACTGATACATTAACAGCGTTCAAACCATTTTTTCCGTTTGCTGTTTCGTAAGTTACAACGTCATTTTCACGGATCTCTTCGTTCAAACCTGTAGCATGTACAAAAATATCTTGCTCATCTTCACCTTTGATAAATCCAAATCCTTTTGTCTCGTTGAAGAATTTTACTGTTCCTTTATTCATAATCTTTGTTTTGCGTTCCTTTAATTCCGGAACTGTTAAAATGTTATTCCAAACCAATCGAACTCTGACCGGTTTCTTTTTCGTAAAATTTTTAAATTAATTGGAAAGTAAAATGATTTTACAATCTGATTGAGATAACAATCTTATATAGAATGA
>CAMLET010000155.1 GCA_946479125.1 uncultured Flavobacteriales bacterium | reverse complement strand
CCAAATCATTCAATTTGGAAATAGAATCGGGCAATTCGGTGAAATGATTACCAAAAAGCGATAGGCTTGAAACCTGAGGCGTGTGAAATACTTCGGAAGGCAATTCTGTTCTGTTTTGCTTGTTATAGCTTAAATGCTTCCCTCCATCTGTTGAAAGCGCCAAAGCAGAAAAACGATTACAGGAAACAAAGCCCAATGGCACGATAATTGAAAAGAAGAAACCCAACAGAAAAAGCGCTTTTTGTTTTGATTTTAAGAACTTTACAATTATTGTACTTTTTAATAGATTCATCGAGGCAACTTTTCTGTAATTTTAGAGTTTAGTAATTAGTTCCGATAACAATCGGTTCCAGCATTCAAAAATAAAAGATATGAAGAAGATTTTTGTTATAGCACTTTCATTTGTAGGTTCATTGACTGCATTTGCACAAAACAATGCACAAGAAGCATCTGAAATGACAAACAAACTGGTTGCAGATTTAAGCTTAACTGCAGACCAAGCTCAAAAAGTTGCTGATATCTACAACGGTATCGGAGCTAAAAACGAAGCAGTTCTTACAGATGCAAATGCAACTGAACAATTTAAGAAAGATGCAGTAGCAGGAAACACGCAAGCAGGAAAAGATCTAGTATTGAGCTTGTTGACTGAAGAGCAAAAAGCAAAATGGAATGAAATTCAGGCAAGACAAAAGAGAAGTTCAAGAGACATCAAACAAGTTCCTGTAAAAATTCCTGCACCGGCTACAGAGCCCAAAATGGATTAAGCGTCAGATTAAACTCCATAACTAGAAATACGAAACCTGAAGTAGATGTCAACATCACTTCAGGTTTTTTTTATCCTAATTTTTCTGCGAAAACCTTTCTGAATTTTTCCACTTTTGGTCGAACAATGGCTTGACAATAAGCATTCCCCGGATTTAATTCGAAGTAATCTTTGTGATAATCTTCTGCTGGATAGAATGTCGCTAAAGGAACAATTTCTGTAGCAATGGGTTGACTCCAAACTTGTTCTGCTGCCAAACGCTGTTTGTAGCCAATGGCAATATCGGCTTGAGTTTGGTTATGGTAAAAGATCACTGAACGGTATTGCGTTCCAATATCGTTTCCCTGACGATTAACCTGCGTTGGATCATGCACAAACCAGAAAATTTCTACCAATTCTGAAAATGAAATGATTTCCGGATCAAAAACAACACGTGCAACTTCGGCATGACCAGTTGTTCCTGTACAAATATCTTTGTAAGTCGGGTTTAATGTGTGCCCACCGCAATAGCCTGGAGTAACCGAAATTACACCCTTCAATTCCTTATAACATGCTTCAATACACCAAAAACAGCCTGCGCCAAATGTTGCTTCCATTTCCATTTTTCTTTTGTATAAAGTTAGACAAACAAGTCGAATCCACTGGACAGGAATTGTATAATCCAATTATTTTTTTCGAGAATCAACAATTATTATCAGCGTCACCTTGCAAGTAATCTCTAACTTCGCATCACTTTGACAAATTACTCTCGCAATTTCTGGTGTCTTTGTTTCTCGATGTTCTTTTTTACAGCGAGCTATAACCTGGTAATTCCGGAAATGAACTCCATTATTTCCAACCTCAACGGCGCTGACTATAAAGGCTTTATCATTGCGCTCTTCACGGTTTCCGCAGGACTTTCGAGACCATTTTCGGGGAAACTAGCAGATGCTATCGGAAGAAAAAAGGTGATGGTTATCGGGCTTTTAGTTTGTGGACTGATGAGTGTTCTTTATCCTTTTTGCGTTTCAGTTTCACTATTGTTGGTTCTGAGATTTTTTCACGGATTCAGTACCGGATTTTTTCCGACAGGTGCCACGGCACTTATTACGGATATTATTCCGGCCGATAATCGTGGTGTTGCAATGGGAATTTGGGGAACATTCATGTCGCTAGGAATGGGTGTTGGACAGGGTTTCAGCACTTTCACTGTTGAGACTTTTGGAGCCAACGGAATGTTCTTCTGCGCATTGGCTCTTGTAGGTATTTCCTATCTATTGTTGTTTTACAGTGCCGAAACATTGGTGCATTCCGAGAAATTCAGTTTTAAGATGCTGGCATTAAAAAAGGACGAAATCATTGAGAAAAACGTGATTCCAGTTGCCATTGTGATGCTCATTTCCTGTATTTGTTCAGGAATTATTCTGGTACTGTCGCCTGATATTTCTGATAATCTGAAACTGGGCAACAGAGGTGCCTTTTTCGTTTATTCCGTACTTGCCACCATTTTTGTTCGTCTTGTTTCGGGAGGTTTGTCAGACAAAATAGGACGAAGACAAACATTGCTTATCGGAATGTCGCTTTTAGCGGTTTCAATGTATTTGTTAGGAACCTCAACTACTCCATTCATGTTCCAGTTTTCATCTGTTTTATTTGGAATTTCAACAGGAATCTGTTCTCCTACTCTTTTTGCCTGGACAGCCGATCTTTCTCCTGAAAATCGAAGAGGCATTGGAGCCGGAACTATGTTTATTGCTTTGGAAGTAGGAATTTGTGTAGGGTCGATAATAACAAACGTCATCTATCAGAACAAAGAAGCAAATATTGCATTGGTGTTTTACTTTGGAACAGGCGCTGTACTAGCAACAATCGCTTACCTGATCTGGCATTTGCTTAGAAGAAAAAGTCTTACTTGATTTTAGCTGGCTGAATACCACCGTAATCCAATCGCTTGGATTTTATATAACGCGGAACGTAGTATTTACTGGCGTTAAATGTATCTATCCGAATTCCGTGAGACGATGAGCTATGAATGAACTTGATTTGGCCATTCACCACTTCTACCACCATTGCAACGTGTCCAACTCCGCTGGCATTAACATTACTTCCCTTAAAGAACATGAGATCGCCTGGTTGCAATTCTGAAAGCTTTACTGTTTTACCAAACTCAGCAATACCTGGAGATGAGCGGGAAAGTTTAATTCCAAAATTGCCCATTACATAGTATATAAATCCTGAGCAATCGAATCCTCCGGGTGAAGCTCCGGCAACTCGGTATGGTGTTCCAATAAATCGTTTTGCAAATGAAATGATCTCATCGACGTACTCGTTCAGAGAATCAGTGGGTTGAGCTGCAGTTCCTAAAGATTGACCTGCCGAAGAAACAGTGCGCAAGGTATCCGCCGTTGTGTTTCCAACCGTAGTTTGCGCAAATGCTGAATTAAAAAATCCAATCAGCGCTACAATCAATATTCTTTGTAGTACACTCATTTATTTTTGTGCCTGCAAAATTATGATTATTTTCACGGAATCAAAATTGTTCATTTTGAGCACGATAGACGTTTCCAATCTTACGAAATTATATTACAGCATCGGTGAAGTTGCAAAACTATTCGATGTAAACGCTTCGTTGATAAGGTTTTGGGAAAAAGAGTTCACGCAGATTCAACCAAAAAAGAACAGCAAAGGCAACAGATTGTTCACTGTAAAAGACATTGAGCATTTTAACAAGATTTACCAACTGGTAAAATTGGAAGGATATACGCTTGATGGTGCAAAAAAAGCCCTAAAATCGAAAACACCAGTTGCTCCTGCAGCATCTGAAAACACTTCGGAACCAAACGGGAATAGTGAAATTATTTCGAAGTTGGAATCGATAAAAAGCAGATTGATTTCTTCGAAGAAAAACTGACTTCGGCATCTCGGCTACGCTCGATGACCGAATGTTCAAATTTACCCGATTACCGAATGTTTAAAATTAAAGGTTACCGAGCGGAGTCGAGGGCAACTTTAATTACCGCTAAAGGTGTTGTCAATAGATTGCAATGCGTCATGAATCTCTGCATCCGTCAACAATTCGTCGATTTTCACTTTACCTATTCCGTTCAGTAAAACGCAGCGTACTCCGGCCTGATCGTTCTTTTTATCGTTTTGAATTAAGCGAATTACTTCTTGTTTCGCCTCTTCTGTAAGTAAGATGTGATCATAGATCTGTGACAAATAGTTGGTGATTTCCATGTACTCACGCTGTGAAAGCAAATTTCGCTTTAAGGATAAATAGCTTTCTGCCATCATTCCTAATGCTACAGCATGACCATGAGAAATCGGGTCGTTCATCAAACAAAACCCTTCAATTCCATGACCAATTGTATGTCCAAAATTCAAAGCTTTACGAACGTAATTCTCTTTTGGATCCTCGTTTACAATTGCGGCTTTTACATCAACTGAGCGAGCAATAATATCTATCAGATATTCGTTTTCAACCATTCTTATTGGATCTAGAGAACTAAACAAATCCCACAGTTTTCTGTCCGCAATTAATCCATGCTTTAGCATTTCAGCATACCCGCTCACCAATTCTTCTTCCGGAAGTGTTCCCAAAAAAGCCGGATCAATATAAACTGCAACCGGATTTGAAAAAGTACCGATCTGATTTTTATAAGCTCCTAAATCAATTCCTGTTTTACCTCCGATCGAAGCGTCAACCATTGCCAATAAACTTGTAGGGATTTGAATGAAATCAATTCCACGCTTAAACACGGACGCGATAAAACCACCCATATCAGTAACCACTCCACCTCCCAAATTGATGACCAGATCAGAACGAACAATTCCGTATTCGCTCATTGCTTCCCAAACCTGAAAACAAACTTCGAGTACTTTATTTTCTTCACCGGCTGGTAAAAGCATTACTTCAGCGGTTTCCAGTTCTGTAAAAGTCGTTAAAAGGTATTCCAAACAGTTATCATGTGTATTTTCATCCACCATGATAATTTTTCTGCTATTGGCATATTTAGTCGCCAATAATTCAGCAAAACCAGACGCTGCAAGAGAATTTATTTCAATGACACTTTCTTCTATTTGGAACTGTTTCAAGGTACTGTTGGTATAAATGCGTTATAGATGTAGCAAAAATAAAGAAAGCAATTAATTTTGTGGTATGCTCTCATTCAATAATACAGAAATCGCTTTTAAGCACAAAACAAATAAGGACCTCAAACGAGCTCACTTTTTGTTTTCCGTAATGGGTAATCGAACCTTGGTAAAAATGGGTAAAGGATTAACGATGTTCGGCCTGAAAGCTCATCTTCCGATAAAAAGAATTATTAGAAATACCATTTTCAGTCAATTCTGTGGCGGTGAAACCATTGAAGAATGCACTGCAACTATCAACAGACTTTGGGATAGTAAAATAGGAACCATTCTGGATTACTCTATTGAAGGGAAGACGGCTGATGAGGATTTTGAAGCAACTACCAACGAAATCATTGCAACTATTGCTAAAGGAAAAGGAAATGACGCTATTCCGTTCGCAGTATTTAAGATCACGGGGATTTGTCGTTTTGCAGTGCTGGAAGCAGCAAATGATGGCTTAACTGGTATTTCGGAAGACGATTTGAAAGCATATGATGCAATGAAAACGCGAGTAAACCGAATCTGTAAAGCGGCTTACGATGCTAAAGTTCCGGTTTTCATTGATGCCGAAGAAACCTGGATCCAGGACACTATTGACCATGTGACACATGAAATGATGGAGTTATACAATCAAGAAGAATCTATCGTTTATAATACTGTTCAAATTTACCGTCACGACAGATTGGAGTTTCTGAAGAAGCATGTTGCCTGGGCAAAAGAAAATGGATTGATCTATGGGGTAAAATTGGTTCGTGGAGCGTACATGGAAAAAGAGCGTGCACGAGCTGAAGCAAAAGGTTATCCGTCTCCAATTCAACCCGACAAAGCAGCTTGCGATAAAGATTACAATGATGCCTTAGCATTTCTACTTGAACACCTGGAATCAATGGCTTTGGTTGCCGGTTCGCACAACGAAGAGTCAAGTATGATACTTGCTGATCTGATCGAGAAGAAAAACATAAATAAAAACGACAAACGCATCTATTTTGCTCAATTGTTAGGGATGAGTGATCACATCTCTTACAACTTATCGGACGCGGGCTATAACGTTGCCAAATACGTTCCTTATGGACCTATAAACGAGGTAATGCCATATTTACTTCGCAGAGCAAATGAAAACACCTCTGTAAAAGGTCAAACAGGAAGAGAACTTGGATTGATAAACACAGAAAGAGAACGACGAAAAAAAAGCTAGGCTTTTTATAAAGGTCTGCCTTAGCAGATAATCAAAGGTTTTGATATCGAATAAATTAAAAAGGGCTGTTCATCACAGCCCTTTTTAATATCTAATCTAAACTCTATTTTACTTACACGGAAGAAACTGATAAGCCTCCTTCTGTGTTATCGAATCACGTTAATGTGACCTACAGCAACTCTCCTGGAATCGTTAGCTGATATTTTAAATTCAATTTTCCATGTGAACGTTCCATCCTGAACCAACTTCTCATGGTAAGTTCCATCCCAACCAACTAAGTGATTATTTGTTTCGAAAACAACTTCTCCCCAACGGTTGAAGATCTTCATATTAAAGTTGTATGGATCGAACCCTGATGTAAACACTGGAAGGAAACCTTGATTGTGTTCATCGCCGTCAGGAGTGAATGTATTCGGTACGTAATAAATAACATCTTCTTTTACAACAACAGTCGCCCAAGCAGTATCCGTACAACCTGAAATGGAATAAGCAATCAATTCTATACCGTACGTTCCTTCAGCAGCAGGGAAACCGTGTGTTGGTTCAAACAACGTTGATGTACTTCCATCTTCAAAAGTCCACAAATAAGTATCAGCATTCGTTGAACCATTACTCATTGTAGAAGTTGTATTGTCCGTTGTCATTTCAATTGGATTTGGAATGAACGAAGCAACAGGATCAGGAGTAACACAGATGTAATTGTTCAAAGTTACTGTTCCTACACAACCAAGAGCAGATTGAGTTGTCAAGGTTACATCGTAACATCCAACCGCATTAAACTGATGTGTTACAGTTGCACAACCTGTTCCAGTGTTTCCATCACCAAAATCCCATGCACAGTTTACACCACCACTTTGATTGGTAAATGTCACAATTAACGGTGAACAACCTGAAGTAATATTAGCAGAAAAAACAGGGTTTGCAGCAGGATCAACATTCACATTCACTGCATCCGTATTTGTACATCCGGCAGCAGACGTTCCTGTAACCGTATACGTAGCAGTAGCGCCAGGTGTAAATGCAACACAGTCAGAAACACCACCTGTCCAGGTATATGAGTTTGCTCCTGAACCGCAAAGTGTTACTTGTTGTCCGGTACAAATGGTTTGATCTGGACCAGCAAATACAACCGGAAGGGCATT
>CAMLET010000154.1 GCA_946479125.1 uncultured Flavobacteriales bacterium | reverse complement strand
GATTTGAGTTGATTGAAAGTTTCAACCAGAAGATCAATCCCCTTGTAAGGCGTAATTCGACCAAAAAACAATAAATGAAAAGCTTCCGAAGAAGGAGCTTCACTTCTGAACGATTTGTAAAAATTGAATGCACTCAAGAATGAAGTATTCACCTGATTTGCGGTCAAATTATAGTTTGAAATGAATGTTTCCTTCTGGAACTCATTTAAGAGAATGTAATTCTTTACATACTTCATATTCCAGTTTCTGATTTCCAGATTTTTTGGATGTTCTCCAATGTGCGGAATCGGATCATGGATTGTCATCACCTTTTTTGCAGGAAACTTCAGTACTGATTTACCAAATTGGGTAATTGGGTTGTTCAAATGAATGATATCTGGCTTCAGTTCTGTCAAAAAACGCTTCAATTTTCTATTGATACTAAACGTTTCAACTGAAAGTCGTTTTGCAACAGGTCTATTGATCACAAAGCAATTTTCACCAAGAAATTCAGCGTATTTCTGAAATTCATCGATGTCAGAAATGTGATAAATTCCAGCTTTCTCTGGTTGCTTTTCAACATGTAAAGCTGTTGTATTTAGTGCAAATGATGGAAGATCTATCAATACGGTTAAATCAACTGTCTTTCTAAGTTCGTTCACAAAAGACAAATCAGCGTCAAAAAAAGCGGGTGATGTTATGTAAACTACTTTCATTTCACCTGAGCTTTAAATGGTTTTGAAAAAATCATCGCCATGCACAAAACCACCAAGAACAGCAGTTTCACATCTGAAAGTGAGTAAACAGTAATAAATCCTACGAGCCAAACAATCAGTGCCAATTTGAAAGGTCTTGCGCCATTTTCTTTGGTCTTTTTTACCATTGTAAATACAATGGCCAATAAGTAGCAGAGTGTTCCAATAATTCCAACTTCACAAAGCCAAAGCAAATAACCGCTTTCGGGTTGGTCAACAATTGCGCCGTTGATACCATAAGTGAAATCGCTGTGATGCGCTGTTACGTAGTTAAGGAAATTTCCTGGTCCAACTCCGAACCACAAATTCTCATTAAAGATGAACAATCCCCGCAACCAGAACATTTGCATTCGTCCTTCAAGCGCATCATTTACTTCATTCATTCTTTGAAAGGTTTGAAATGTATTCAACCATTCAAAAACGAAGAATCCAGCGAAACATAAAACAACTAAAAACGCAATGGATTTAAGAGAGATTTTGTTCAGATACATTAAAATGAAAGCTATTCCGAATCCTAGTAAACCAGCCCGAGCACCAGTTGCTAAACCAATAGCAATGCAAACAATGGCAATTGCCCAATCTTTAAGCGAATTGAATCGTTGTAACTGAAAAATACGAGCCAGAAAAATAATAGCAAGCATGAAAACGATTTGCGCTAGTTTTTGTGGATCCTGAGCAAACGAAGTATATCTCAAATCGCGAACAGATGTTTCATTAAAGCTTTGATAGAGCGTGAAATCGACACCATAAAGCAACTGAAGCACAAAAAACACCAATGCCCAAACGAAGATTGGAAACAGTAGTCTTTTATAAACGTCAAAACCATTTTCAACTACTATTCGAATAAAAAGGAGTAAAATGGCAAGAAGTAAAAGTCTGAAGTCGAACAGCAAGGCATTTAACACGAATTCGGAAAGAACAGCCAGCACGAGCATTACTCCGAAAAAGATCAACGTAAATCGAGTAATGTAAGGTCGACAAATACGAACAAGAGATTTCAAATTCAATAGTACGAAAACGAAAATCGCAACATCGAACAACTTAAAATTGAGTTCAGCAGGAGGAAGTTTGAAATCCAGAAATGGAAACATCAGCACCAACAATTGCAGAAATTTTCCTATTCGAACAACTACTGATGGCTGTTTAAATAAATGATGAATGGTTTGAAACAAGAAAATTGCCAAACCAACGAAAACGATGTATATCCTCTGATCAATTGAAATCACCTTATTCGAATCAGTTTAAGTTTGACTAACAATTGGTTGACTTCTTTCTTGAAAACGAGAATTCCAAGTACTCCCGTAAACAGTAGACCAATGAGATTATATAATGGATTTTGAAAGTCGAACACCCAACAAGCAAATAAGAAATAACACAACAATCCAATTCCAGAGAGAAAATCAACCTTGAATTGAAAAGCATATTTCAAGTAGAGCAAGCGAAACACAATGTTGAGAAAATAAACCGCGATGAGTGCAATGTTGATTCCGTTTATTCCATTGTAGTTTATAAACAACGGCACTAAAATCACCCCCAATACAGTAATTGCTAAACTCGTATAAAGTATGATCCTGGTTTTCTTCAGCGCAAGAAAGGTTTGAGTGATAAAATCACCCGTTGATGACAATAAAGTGACACCAATGCTCAAAGCAATAATAGTGTATGACTCTTTGTATTGTTCATCAATCAAATAAGGGAAAACAAATGCGATAAGAAAAACGATAAGACTTCCACCAATCATTAAAAATTTGTAGTACAAGTCAATTCCTTTTGCAAAACGCAGATTCCGGGTTTCCTCATCTTGCGGAGCAAATGAAAAATCTTGCCAGGCCATTGTGAAAGCTGAAGTAAGAAAGGTAATGAAAAGGGTAAATTTTCCGGCAATAGCGAAATAACCGTTAGCATCCAGACCCAGGTTAGTTTCAATAATTGTACGGTTGTATGAATTGAGAAAGAAATAAAGAATTGATCCAACGCTCAAAGGAATAGAAAACACTAAAAGTTGTTTCAATACTTTCCAGTCAAATGCCCTGAAACGAATGTACTTTCTGATTCTAAGACTCAATTCAACATGAATAACTTGATAAAGGAAGCCAGCAATTGCACTGTAAAACAGCGATTCCATTTTCATATCAAAGTAAACTAGCAACACATAATTGACCACAACCACTATGAAGGAACTGATCATTCCCGTAATTACAAAGAGTTTGTTATGTCCCAACCCTCTGCAAATACTAGAATAATAACGTTGAAGCATCAAAGCTATCAAAAGCAAAATAATCAGTGAGAAATACTTGATTTGAGGGAAGAAAATGGGGAGAACAAAACTAGCAGTAAGACATAGAATGAATAGCAAGATGAACGAAAATCCATTTGTTATAAGCTGTGATTTACTCTTAACATCTTCGCTTTCTCTGAGAAAACGCATCATTCCAAGGTAAATTTCCATGGATAAAATGGGGATGATCAGATAAACATAAGACTGACTCAAGTCAAAGTACCCGAAATCTTCTGGTGATATGTATTTTGAATAGATTGGAAGCAGAAAAAATGCCACCACTTTAGGCAAGGAATTACCCAAAAAGTATAAGCCGGCATTTTTAAAAAATCCAATTTTATCAGACATTCTCTTCTCTTGACTAATTTGTTTAATCTCTATTTTTTGAACCGACCCATTAACAAATATGAGACCGAAATTCAATGTCCATAATCAAAAGTAGTGCAATTCTGCTTGTTCCCTGAGAGTGAGCGATGTCCGTGACAAAAAAAAAAATGGAAACACCTTATAAAAGGCAATTAAAACAACTGATAAAAGTCTGTATTTTCTAAAACCAAAAACGAATTAACTACAGCATTTATCAATTCCATTCTCACTTATCAAGAATTCATCAATATATAAAAACTGAGTCTTATGCGGTTTAGCGGGGCAAAGATAACCTTTTTAGGTATGTAAACAATCCTAAATGTTAAAATCAACTCTTTTTTGTTGTTTTTTCAGACATATAATCCGTTGTAGCACTACTATTTAGGAGTACTGTCCCATTTTATTTACAACAATTAAGCATTTTTACTTAGCATAATTTACGTATCGTTTCTCTATGTTTGTTCCAACGCACTATGAATTAAACGAAAATGAAACTTGTCTATTCACTGGCCTTTTTAGGGCTACCTATTGCTGTATCAGCACAAACTGATTTAACTGCTATGAACAAATGGTCTATTGGTGCATCAATTGGAATTCATGATGGGATGGCACCAACAAAAGGTACAACACGCATTTATCAATTCCAGCATTTTGGTCTCAACGGAAGACATATGCTGACCAACAGGGCAGGAATTATGATAGATGTAAACTATGATTTCCTTGATTTCATGAACCAATCATACAACACCTACATGGTTAGAACAACCGTTCAAGGAGTTGTAAATGCAGGTGATATCGTGCATTTACCCCAGGTAATGCCAAGAATCGGAATATTGGTTCACGGAGGTTTCGGATTCTCCAGTATGTGGTCGGACAACAATCCGTTACACCCGAATTCGGAATCACTCTCCGATCGGGCAGATGGAATGCTGAGTTTTACTTTTGGAATTACACCGCAGTTCAAATTGTCTGAAAAATGGTCATTGAATGGGGATCTTTCATTCACTTTTAATGCCCGACAAAATAACCGCTTTGATATGCAGGCAAAAAATACTCATGGGGCTATTGATGGCTACATGATCAACGCAGGCATCGGAATCACACGCTACTTCGGGAAGAATAAATCTCACGCTGATTGGACAAAAACCCAGTATTCAGAAGGAATGGAACTGCTTCAAGCAAGAGTTCAGCAACTGGAAGACCAAACTAAAGATGATGACAAGGATGGTGTTCCAAACGGAATTGATATGGAACCAGAAACCGGATCTGGAAGCCTTGTTGACTCAAAAGGAGTGGGTTTAAAAGATTCGGATAACGATGGAATCGCTGATACTTATGATTATTGTCCGGATGCAACAGGACCATTCTCTACCAACGGTTGTGTTGATTCTGATAAAGATGGTGTTGCCGATAAAGAAGACGAATGCCCACAAACTGCTGGTGTTATGTCGAACAAAGGATGTCCGATCGTAGCAAAAGAAACGAAGGAGATCATGAAGAAAGCGCTTCAGGGTGTTCAGTTCGATTATAGAAAAAATGAGTTGTTGCCAAGTTCTTTACCTGTTTTGGATGAAGTTGTAAAGGTGATGGAAGAGAATCCTGAATACTCCCTGAATATCGATGGTTATACGGATAATCTGGGTGATGAAACAGAAAATATCGGTCTGTCAAAACTCAGAGCTCAGAATGTTGCCAATTATTTGGTTTCGAAGGGCGTTCCCCCCAATAGAATTTCAGTTAAGGGGTTTGGAGAAGCTTATCCAAAGGCAAGCAATGATACCCCGGAAGGTCAAGCGATTAATCGAAGAGTGGAGTTCAGCATCTCATTTAATTAAAAAAATCTATAAGAACAGGAACCAGAAACGGTTCCTGTTTTTTATTGTTAAAACTGCTGTTTTACCACTTTCTATTTTTTAAGATTCGGATTATTCCGTACTTTTGCAACAAATTCACAAGTTATGAGATTAGGTACAACAGAAATCATTTTGATCCTAGCAGTAGTTCTTTTGTTATTCGGAGGGAAGAAAATTCCTGAGTTAATGAAGGGTCTTGGTAAGGGAATGAAAGAATTCAAGGACGCTAGCAAAGGAGAAGATTCTTCTACAACTCCAGCTGCTGAAGAGAAAAAATAGCCTAACTATTTCAGATGTACAAATCGTTTTCGGAAGTAAAAGTTGCACTTGCCGCAGGTAAAACTGTGGTTAACGTCGTCAATGACTATTTAAAAGTTATTGAGGAAAAAAAGCACTTGAATGCCTTTTTGGAGGTGTTTGAGAAAACTGCACTTGAACAAGCCGAAAACGTTGATCAAAAGATCAAAAATGGTACAGCTGGAAAGCTTGCAGGTATGGTCATTGCTATCAAAGACAATATCTGTTATGCGGGACACAAAGTAAGTTGTTCTTCTAAGATCTTAGAAGGATTTGAATCACTTTTTACGTCAACTGCTCTTCAACGTTTAATTGATGAAGATGCGGTGATCATTGGTAGAACCAATTGTGATGAGTTTGCTTTTGGAAGCTCGAACGAAACGTCTGCTTACGGGAAAGTGCTAAACAACTTGAACGAAAAATGTGTTCCGGGAGGTTCATCAGGCGGATCAGCAGTAGTTGTTTCGGCTGGAATGTGTACGGCTTCTCTTGGATCCGACACAGGTGGTTCAATTCGTCAACCCGCTTCTTTTACCGGAACAGTAGGTTTCAAACCCACTTACGGTAGAATTAGTCGCTACGGATTAATCGCTTATGCTTCTTCTTTCGACCAAATTGGTCCGTTCACAAACAACGTTGACGATTGTGAATTGCTTTACGCTATCATGGCAGGGAAAGATAAAATGGATTCAACCAGTCTTTCTGCTCCGGTAATAACTTCTTCAAACAATTTCTCTGGAAAGAAAGTTGCTTATTTGAAAGAAGCTGTTGAGCACGAAGGTGTTGAGCCACAAGTGAAAGCTAAAATGCTGGAAGTTATTGAGAAATTAAAAGCTGACGGTCATACCGTTGAAGCTGTAAGTTTCCCTTATTTAGACTTTCTGGTTCCAACGTATTACGTTCTTACAACTGCAGAAGCTTCTTCGAACTTATCACGCTTTGATGGTGTTCATTATGGACACAGATCAACCGAAGCCGTTGGTGTTGAAGAAACTTACGTGAAATCAAGAACGGAAGGCTTTGGTGCCGAAGCAAAACGCAGAATCATGGCCGGAACTTTTGTTCTTTCTCATGGTTATTACGATGCTTATTACACGAAAGGAATGAAAGTTCGTCGTGTAATTAAAAATAAAACAAAGGAGATCTTCGCTAATTACGATGCGTTGATACTTCCTACTACTCCTTCTTACGCATTCGAAAGCGGTTCAATTACCGATGGAATTCAAATGTATTTGCAAGATATTTTCACGGTTCATGCTAACCTTGCTGGAAATCCTGCAATTTCGCTTCCTATCGGAAATCACACTGCCGGAATGCCTTTCGGAATTCAAGTTATGACTGACGATTGTAAAGAAGATACTTTATTTTCATTTGCTCACTATCTGATGCCCTCGGATAGCTAAACCCTTTGCCTATGATGCGTTCAATCATTGTAAGTCTTTTTATTTGTTTTGGAATATCTAATGTGCTTCTTGCGCAAAAACCACCGGTAAAAGATACAATGAGCGACGAAGTCTTCATGCGGGTGATGGAGCAAAGCATTTCAATGTATTTAGCTGAGTTTGCAAAGGACGGGAGTACGGATTCAGTTCGTCGTGCATTGGGCTACGAAAGCAGCACAACTCCTGAATTTTCAGACGATATTTACTGTCAGCGTCTGGCAGCAATGAACGAAAAAAGCACTTTCGGTTTCGACTGTAATGCAACAACACTCAGTT
>CAMLET010000153.1 GCA_946479125.1 uncultured Flavobacteriales bacterium | reverse complement strand
ATAATTTTAGCTAAGTCAGATTGCTTATACCCCGCCTGTTCCATTCTAAATTTAATTGCTTCAATTGGATCTGGCAAATCAATAGGAAAATGTTCTTGTTCGTATTGATCGATTAAAATACCAAGGATTTCAAGCTCATCACCTTCACTAGAATCTTTCTTAGCATCGAAAATAATTTCCAGTCTTTCAAGAGCTCGATTATAATCCGTTTCTGATTTTATAGGTTTGATATCCATAACTCAAATTTCATTAGCATTAATCTTGTCGTACTCAGCATGAGTTCCAACAAACCGAATCCATACCATCTGATAATCATAGTTAATCTTAACGATTAATCTGTAGTTATTTCCTTTAATATTGAATACAACTCGATTATCAGAAAGAATACTTGCGCTTGGATATTCTAATTTAACGTCATTGGGATTTTGCCATTCTGCCTTCTCAGTTTCTTGAAACCAAACTTTCAATTGTTGTTCACAATCAGCATGTTTCACCCAAAATTCGCGTAATGTTTTCTTCGCAATTACCCTCAACTGAATTCGATTTTAACGAAGGTACAAAAATAATTCCCAAAACGGGAACATGCAGTCAAAATAATTCAATTGAGGTTACTTCGGAGCCAATCGATACATGAAATAAGCCATGACTCCAAAAATGACATTCGGAATCCAAACCGCAGCAACTGGTGGGAAACCAACTTTAATGGCAGCAACAGTGGTGACTTTCATCGCAAAAATGTAAACGAACACAAACACGAAGCCGATGGCAATATTGATTCCAATTCCACCACGCTTTTTTCTACTCGCCACTGAAACGGCAATTAATGTAAGTACATAAGTTGCAAACGGGTAACTGGTGCGTTGATGCAATTCGATTTCGTAAGCCGGGATATTCGGATTTCCTTTCTTTTTTTCCTTGGCTATAAAATCCCGAAGTTCAGTATAAGTCATCGCCTCAGCCTGATTATCACGAATAGCCATTTCATTGATCTTGAATGGGAAAATCGTATCCTTTTCTCTTCGTTCTATTACTTTTTGCTTTGGATAGAACCATTCCCATTCACCCAATTCATTCTTCACTTTTCGAGGAGCTTCAATGTTCTTTTGATAAAAGTCTATCAATTTCCAATTCTTTGTACCTGGAGTTCCAATTGCATATCTGGCTTTCAGGTAGTAGATCAATTGTTTATTATCATCGAATTGCTGAATCTCGAAATCGGTAACTTTATTCTCCGAAGCATAGTACACGCCGAAGTGAACGAATTGATGTCCGGGAAACTCGGCATTGTAATTTTCAACCGTCAAATTATCACGGTAATACTGTTCCTCAAATTCCAAACGCACTCTGTTCGAACGTGGAATGACCATATGATTCAGAATCAAAGAGAAAATGGTCAAAAGCGTTGAAGCGATGACGTATGGACGTAAAATCCGAGTAAATGGTCGTCCCATAAACAACATGGGAATAATCTCTGTTTCCTGCGCCATTTTTGCCGTAAACCAAATTACAGCAATGAAAATAATCAACGACGAAAATGTATTTCCGTAAAAGACAATGAAATTGAGGTAATACCCGAAAATGATGTCGGAAACCGGAGCTTCGTTATCGATAAATTCTCCCAAACGCTCTGACAAATCGAAAACCATTGCAAGCAACATGATGATCCCCAACATAAAAAAGAATGTAGAGAGAAACTTGCGAATGATATATTTATCTAGAATTGGTAACATTTATATTCTTCGTCCCAGCTTTTTAACTTGTTCGTTTTTCCAGGTAGTGAAAGTTCCATCCAAAATTCTTCTTCTGGCTTCTTTCACTAACGCTAAATAAAAAGCCAAATTATGAATTGTTGCAATCTGAATCGCTAAATTTTCTTTCGCTTTTACCAAATGGTGTAAATATGCCTTGGTGTACACCTGATCAACTCCCGCTGTTCCGTTTGGATCTACCGGAGAAAAATCGAGTGCCCATTTCTGGTTTTTAATATTGATTGTTCCTTCAGAAGTGAACAGCATTCCGTGACGTGCATTCCTACTCGGCATTACACAGTCAAACATATCAACTCCTAACGCAATAGCTTCCAAAAGATTTACTGGTGTTCCAACTCCCATCAAATAACGCGGTTTATCTTTTGGTAAAATGGAACAAACCAAATCTGTCATTTCATACAAATCTTCATCTGGCTCTCCTACCGATAAACCACCAATTGCATTTCCAATTGCACCTTGTTCCGCAATAAATGTCGCAGATTCTTCACGCAGATCTTTGTAAACACTTCCCTGAACAATTGGAAATAACGCCTGATTGTAACCGTATTTTGGTTCAGTTGCATCCATCTTCGAAATACAACGTTTCAACCAACGATGTGTCATGTGCATGGAACGCTTTGCGTAATTGTAATCGCAAGGATAAGGCGTACACTCATCAAAAGCCATGATTATATCTGCACCAATAGTTCGCTGAATATCAATTGCCCTTTCAGGACTAAAGAAATGATAACTCCCGTCATGATGTGATTGAAAACGCACACCTTCTTCTGTGATTTTTCGGCTTTTTGCCAGGGAATAAACCTGATAACCACCACTATCGGTTAGAATTGGTCGTTCCCAACCAATAAACTGGTGCAAACCACCAGCAGCTTCCATTACTTCTAGTCCCGGACGTAAATACAGGTGAAATGTATTTCCCAAAATAATTTGCGCTTCTACCTCGTCTCTCAATTCTTGCTGATGAACACCCTTCACCGAACCCTGTGTTCCAACAGGCATAAAAATGGGGGTTTCGATCGTTCCGTGATCTGTTTGGAGTAATCCGGCTCTGGCCTTCGACTGAGAATCAGTGTGACAAAGTTCAAAGTGCATAAACTATAAAAAGTAATTGTTGTTGAAAAATAACTGCTGCAAAGTTAATAGAATTTAGACCGCTTTGCTCAAAGATAAAAGACCGCTTCGCTCAAAGACTTGATTCATTTTAATGGTATAAATTGATGTCTTTTATCTTTTGTCGTTCAGTCCCGATTTTTCGGGACGGTCTTTTGTCATTCTTACTATCTTTGTGCTCTGATTGAGAAAAGATGCAAATTGTACCTGATTTTTCCCAGCCTATAGTGGCTATTATTTTCTGGATTTTTATCGGAATGATGCTGGTGCAGATACTTTACACTTGCTTCTTTTTTGGGAAGTTAGCATTTCACAAGATCAAACCTTTACCAACTGAATTCCCACCAGTTTCCATTGTAGTTGCAGCGCGAAACGAGGCTGACAATCTATTTGAAAATCTTCCAAAACTCTTATCTCAGGATTATCCCGCACCTTTCGAAGTGGTTGTTGTCAATCATCAGTCGATTGATGAATCGAAATATTTGCTGAACGCTTTACAGCGCGAATACAAGCATTTACAGGTAATGGAAGTAGAAAAAAGCAAGCACCTAAAAGCGAGTAAGAAACTTCCATTGACACTTGGAATCAAAAAAGCGAGATACGAACACTTGCTTTTAACTGATGCCGATTGTAGTCCTGCCAGCGATCAATGGTTGAAGCGAATGGCTGGAACATTTACTGACCAGCATCAACTTATTTTGGGCGTTGGACCATATACAACAGAAAAAGGATTTATCAATCGATTGATCCGTTTCGACACATTAATGATAGCTATTCATTATTGCTCAATGGCTTTGAACAGATTGCCTTACATGGGGGTTGGTCGAAACATGGCTTACACCAAAACACTTTTTAATAGTGTGAGTGGATTTAAGTCGCATTACGCTTTACCAAGTGGTGACGATGATCTGTTTGTTCAGGATGCGGCAAGAAAAAGGAATTATACCATACAGCTTCACCCTGAAAGCTTCATGTACAGTGAAGGAAAGAAATCGTGGGAAACACTGACCATTCAGAAGCGTCGACACTATAGTACTTCCCCTCATTACAAGGTTATTAAGAAACTAATGTTAGGAATCTATCCCCTTACCTTGCTAATACTGATGATTTCGTTTGTTATTTTGTTAACAAAAGTACAGTGGTGGATTCATGCACTTGCCGGATTTACACTTGTTCTTGTAGTAAAATGGTGGCTACTCGGAAAATGCTTTAACCGTTTAAACGGTAAAGGTTTTGTTGGTTTGCTTCCACTACTCGACATGTTGTATGTTCTCTATTTGCCTTTATTCTACTACTCAACGTTGCAAAAAAAGAACGTATCATGGAAATAGCTAGTGAACATTTATCAGACAAGGCAAAGGCCGATTTGGTTCTGGTAGATCAAGCAAGATTAGGAGATCAGGGAGCGTATGCCACTTTAATGGACCGTTACAGAGAATCCATCTATTTCATGATGATGAAAATGGTTAGAAATGCTGACGACGCCGATGACTTAACAATTGAAGCATTCGGAAAAGCATTTAGCCGTTTAGAACAATACTCTCCAAGCTACGCCTTTTCTACGTGGCTATTCAAAATTGCATCCAATAACTGTATCGATTTCATTCGTAAGAAACGTGTGAAATTGACTTCAATGGACACTGGTTATACAAACGATGATGGAGAAAGCATTCGCATCGACGCTAAATCGAATACGCTAGACCCTGAGGAAACATTGGTTCAAAACCAAAAGGTGAAACATATGCGTCAGTTGGTTAGCAAGCTAAAACCTCGTTACCGTGAATTGGTTGAGAAACGTTATTTCGAAGAATTGAGCTACGAAGAAATTGCAGATGAATTGAACTTACCTTTGGGAACTGTAAAAGCACAATTGTTTAGAGCAAGAGATTTCCTGGCTCAAATGATGGAGAAAACTAAAGACACTATTTAGAATTGAAAATGTACAATTGATAATTGAGAAGACAAGTTCCTCGATTATCTTCATATTCAATTTCTTTTCAATTCTCCATTTTTAATTTTCACTTATTTATTCGTGTTCTTCAGGAAAACAATGTGTAACTTCCGCTTTATGCTTTTCCATGATGATCTTGCGTTTGAGCTTCAACGTTGGAGTTAATTCACCGCTTTCAACGCTCCATTCTTTTGGAAGCAAACAGAATTTCTTGATCTTTTCCCAACTACCATAGAACTCATTCATTTTATCTACTTCCTGCTGAATGCGCTCAATAACTTCTGGTCGTTGAATCAATTCTTCATTTGAAAGCGCCGAAAAATCAAGTTGTTTGCGTTGTGCCCAATCTTTTATGAACTGGAATCCAGGAACAATGAGTGCTGCAGGATATTTTTCACCTTCACCAATTACCATCATTTGTTCGAAGAAACGAGATTCTTTGAACTTGTTTTCCATTGCTTGCGGAACAATGTATTTCCCTCCGGAAGTCTTGAAAATCTCTTTCTTTCTATCGGTGATCTTCAGGAAGAAATCGTCGACAAACTCGCCAATATCACCAGTATGAAACCAGCCTTGAGCATCCATTACTTCAGCAGTTTTCTCTGGCAAATTGTAGTAACCCATCATTACATTGGGTCCTTTTACCAGGATTTCACCGTCTTCAGCAATTTTCACCTTTACATTTCCAATCAGCGGACCAACAGTTCCTATACAAACACCACGCTTCAAGTCGTTCACTGAAATTACAGGTGAAGTTTCAGATAAACCATAACCTTCCAGAATATTGATTCCCGCTACAATAAATATTCGAGCCAAACGAGGTTGCAATGCAGCAGAACCAGAAGCAATTGCTTTCACTTCGCCTCCCAATGCTTCCTGCCATTTAGAAAACACCAGTTTACGTGCAATTCCTAATTTCATTCTATACCAAAACGATGTTCCTTTAATTTCATATCGTTCAGCAACACCAACCGACCAAAAGAACAGCTTTCGTTTAATTCCACGAAGCTCATCACCTTTTGCCATGATTCGATCGAATACTTTCTCAAGCAAACGTGGAACAGCGGTAAATACATGTGGTTTTACTTCACGGATATTTTCACCAATTGTATCCATCGACTCAGCATAATAAATACTTGCACCAACGTACATGTACAAGTAATGCAGCATACGCTCATACACATGACACGTCGGCAAAAAAGTCAATACACGCGACTCCGAATCGGCTGGAATAATTGTAGAACATGCAAACACATTTGAAAGAAGGTTACTGTGTGAGAGCATAACCCCTTTCGGATTTCCAGTTGTTCCGGAAGTATAAATGATTGTAGCCAAATCTTCATTTCGAACATTGGCTTTGAGTTCTTTTATTTTATTATTGTCAACTTCACTACCTAACTCAACGATATCCCAATAATTACGAGCTCCTTCAACCTCATCAAAAGTAAAAAGCTCTTTCAAACAAGGAATTTCCTCTTTTTTAGCAGAAATTTTCTTGTAAAGTTCCTCCGACCCCACAAAAGCGTATTTCAGGTCAGCATCGTTAAAGATGTAAACATAATCTGCCGATGAAATATTTGGGTAAATGGGAACCACCGTAGCTCCAACTTGTTGAATGGCGATATCCATAAGATTCCACTCCAAACGGTTTGTTGAGACCAATCCAATGCGATCTCCTTGCGAAACACCCAATCCAACTAATCCTTTCGACAACAGTAAAGCCTTATCCACAAAGGTTTCCGTTGAAGTAGCGTTCCAACTTCCGTCATTTTTCGTAACAAACATCGAAACTTTAGGGAAGTTACGAAGTTGGTAATCAGGTAAATCGAATAATCGTTTCACCTCGTTCATAGTTCTAGTAATGGTTTCCACAATGTAGGATTTAAAAATTAGGCAATAACAACAAAATGTTCATTCAAAAATAGGGTTTGTTTTTTTTAACACAAAGTACAGATAATCAAACAGTAAATTTGTTGTGTGGGAAAAATAGTTTTCTAAACTACAATCAAGTGCAAGCCTTTATGACATGGTTTGTTTTTTTAAATAACTTGCATTTGATTGTCTTTGGTTTTTGGTTTGTAAAAAGGTTCGTTTGCCGGCGAGCCTTTTTTGTTGCCCTGTGTTCTCGATAATAAATTCTCGTCCCTCGAATTTCACTCGAACTGACGGGCAACGACATAACATTCTATCTCTTAGCAACACCCGAACTGAGAGGCAGGCACAATTTCACCTCTATTTTCTTATGATAATTTTGACTGAAGATCTAGATGTTTTCTTTACAATTGAAACTCGAAATGACGATATGCACAACGTCACTTCGAGCGTCCCGACCGCTAGCGTCGGGATGTATCGAGAAGCTACTTCATTCCATAAACCGTCTTTCCGCGGATAACAGTTCTGTAAGAATACATTTCGTCA
>CAMLET010000152.1 GCA_946479125.1 uncultured Flavobacteriales bacterium | reverse complement strand
ATGAACGAGGTTGGCTTTACAAATAAAGTTACTTGATTCGTCGCCCGTCGTATTTCTCAATCGGATAGATTCAAGTAAATACGGTTCAGCTCTTTTGAAGAGTCCTCTTTCGGCAAGCATGGCTCCGTAATTGAGAAGAGATATGGATTCGCCATTATAATCCTTGAGTTCTTTTCTCAGAGCAATTGATTTCTTGTAATAACCTTCAGCTTCTTTATAACGTTCCAGTTGCGTAAGCAAGAGTGCAATTGCTCCAAGCATTTTTCCTTCCGAAGTTTTCGGACCATTACGTTCATAATATTTGAGAAGTTGTATGTCGTTTTGCAGGGCTTTGTTGTACTCACCAACATATTTGTAGTAGGTGGAATAAAGTTCCTTGTTCCGCATGATATGAGAAGTTTTACCCATTTTCTCATAGACGCTGTCAGATTTCTGAAGATTGAACTTTACCTTTTCCCAATCCTTCTCCTGGGAATAATAGTAACCGTATGCGGCGTATGAAAGCCCTATTCCGTTACTGTATTTCAGCTTGCGCGACAGGCGCATCATGCTGTCGGTATAGACTTTGAAAAGCGATCTATCCTTGACAAAATAACTTTTTGCGATATCGTAATAAAGTTTCGCTTTCGTGGTATCCTCCTTCTGGTAACTGATCTTTTGCAGCAAACTATCCAGTGGAACCTGTGCGTAATAGCCCTGCGATAAAAACAACACCATCAGGACAAGAAGATTTCTCTTTACAGGGGATGAAAGCATTTTCAGAAAAACCATCAGATCGTTTTGAAATAAGCGAGAATTTCTTCTTTCTTCCGGCTCGAAACCGGCACTTCCACATTGTCGGGAAGCAACAAAAAGCCTCCGTTCCGCTTGTCGAATTGTGCTACGCGATGCATATTCACCAAGTAACTTTGATGTGTCCTGATAAAATAGTCGCTTCCTATAATACTTTCGAAATGTGCCAATGTTTTGGAAACCAGGATAGGTTTACGATTGGTAAAATGAAAATGGGTGTAGGCACCATCTGCCAAACAATAGGTAATATCCTCAATATCTACAATGTGCAAAGCATCCGCAGTATTCAACACAATTTTCTTAGGTTCCGTGCTTTTTATTTGCTGACGGAAGATCTCCAATTGTTCGAAAACACGGTCGTTTTGAATACGGCTGTGTGCTTTCAGAACGGCAACTTGTAAATCCGATGGGTCGAAAGGTTTCAGCAAGTAATCCAACGCGGATACCTGAAACGCCTTGAGGGCAAAATCGTTGTATGCTGTAATGAAGATGGTTGGAATGTAACGTGGTGAAAGCGTTTGAAGAATATCAAACCCGCTTTTGTCTTGTAACTGAATATCCAAGAGCAATAAATCGGGATTGAAATCTACAATTTCCTGTAACGCACTGGTAACGCTATCGGCCTCACGAATGACCAACCCATTTATACCTGCTTGAGACAAAACAAGTTGACAATTTTCTCGAGCTATTTTTTCGTCGTCTATAATCAGGATTTTCATGCATGGGGGTTAAAGGAGCACACAAAAATACGAAAAACCCGCCCTGAAACAGAGATGGGTTTTTAAATAACAGGATAAACTTGTGTTAATTCTTCACTACTCGTTTCATAGTTTTTCCTTCGTCAGTTGTAATTTCAAAGAAGTAAACTCCGTTTTGTAAATCCTTCAAGGAAACCAGCGCTCCAGGTTGAATGGAAAGATGATTCTGAATTATCGTTCCCTGCGTATCATACACGGTTAGTTCAGCATTACTTCCCTCGAATGAAACAGTGACTACATTGGTTGTGGGATTTGGATAAATTAGGACTTCGCTTTCCGTTTGTTCGCTTATACCCGCAGTAGAAACATTTCCATCGAAAATGGCTATTTCTTCGGTATGTACATAGTAGTCGTTAATTGTTTTGAAAGGGCAGAACAGGGAGTATTGGATGTAATAGAATCCGTCTCCGTTTATCAACTGGTAGTACATGCTGTCCAATGAAGTAACAGTATCCTGCACAATTCCCCAAACAACAAACAATTCTGTTCCGTTGATCGCGGCTTCATAAATGAAAATGGAATCAATGTTCAGAAAGTCAATATCACAGTTTTCACTGATTCCACCTACTACATCATTATAGAAATTAAGGTTATTTGTGTCAACAATGAATGTGCTTGAATCCTGACCGATCACAAAAGTCATTTCGATCGAGTCGTTGTAATAGTCGTAAACTTTAAGGGTATGAATACCGGCACAAAGTGAATCCACGGTCATAAATCCGTTTGAAGAATATGGACCGTTCGTTCCATCAATAATTGCTGTAAAGTCCGGTGCTCCTGTTGGTTGAATAATGATCTTTCCGCTACAACCATTTAAACCTGTGGGATATGTAAACGTACTTACTGAAAAATCTTCTGGAGCTATATCCGTAAAGTCCTCCACTCTAAGAACATATCCGCTTCCGCCTCCATCTCCACCACCAGCTAAATACATCTGGTCATCAACAATGGAGAATACATAGGTTGAGCCATAGCTGCTTTCGGTTGGAGAAATATTCCAGGGTGTAACCACTTCGTTTACCATGTCAAGTTCAGCGGTATACATTCTATTTTGACCTCCGATCATATGAAACTCACCGCCAATATAAACTCTGTTTTCAATACTTTTTAAAGACAATACCGGATAGTCAGGATTAAGATCCAGAGCATTCACGGCACCGGTCGAGGCCTGAACAGAAGCAATAAAACTTCTCGCTTCGTTATTCACTTGAGTGAAAGAACCACCCACAAGAATTTGATTTCCAGACTGTGTAATTGCTTCAACATTTCCATTAAAAAGTGGAGACCAGATATCAAGTGATAACCCTGAGTTCAAATCGAAGCGTGCGATATTTGTTCGATCTTCACTTCCTGCCTGAGTGAAATTTCCTCCGGCATATAAGTAATTTCCGGCAACATAAACCTCCTTCACAGAATCGTTTAACAATGGATTCCAGTTTTCAACTGTTTCTGTGTTCAGGTTAATTGCTCCCAAATGGGAAATATCCACTCCATCAATCTGCGTGAATCCACCACCAATAAAAAGAAGAGAATCCAATGATAGAATAGTGTTGACAGATCCATTAATATCGAAGTTCCAATTAAGAAGGTTTCCGGTATTGATATCAAAAGCGGCAATGTGGTTGCGAGGTGTTCCGTTTACTGTGGTAAAATCACCACCGTAGATTACCATATCATCTTTGATGTGAACAATGTTTACTCTTCCATTGAAATTTGGATTCCACGATGTTGGTTCACCTGTGACAGAATTTATTGAAGCCCCGTTATTTCTGTATTTAGAACCAATTGTACCGAAAGTTCCTCCGATATAGGCTGTAGTGTCAGAAAGTGTAATTGTACTCACATCACCACCTTCAACAACAGGATTCCACACAGCTAATTGTGATAAATATATGTTATATGCTCCAACGGACTGACGAATCAAGCCGTTATCAACATACATGAAATTCCCGCCGAAATAAAGTAAAGAGTCTCTGTGTGTAAGGGCATAGACATCGCCATCAATCTGCAAATTCATTGGAATATTATCTCCAGTTTGAGGGTTTAGAGATGCTACGTTTAATACAGCTTCTGAATTAATACTGGTAAATTGACCACCAACAAACATGGTGTCGCCAACAAAATGCATACAATAAACGGATCCGGTAATATCAATTTCGAAAGCATTCAAACTATCACCAATGATAGTTCCCATTCCATCTGAAATAACATCAATTGCAGCAATTCCATTACGTGTTTCGCCATTTACTGTAAAGCTTTGGTTAGCGATATAAACGGTTGTATCCTTAATAGCAAGACCTCTAACCATTCCGTTAACATCTGGATTCCAGTTGCTTGCTATTCCAGTGGTCATATCAAATCTCATCAAGTTTTGATAAACCGTTGGACCTAAAAAGGATGTAAATAGTCCGCCAATGTACAATCCGTTGTTGGAAACCAACATTTGATTAATTTGTCCGTTAATTTCGGGATACCAAGGATCTAAAGAGCCATCAGCAGCGCTAACTATTGCAAGGTTGTTTCTAATTTCTCCCCCAATTTGGGTAAAATGTCCTCCTAGATATAAATCATCTCCGATCAACACCATCGATCGAACAAAAACAGTACTATTTCCAACAATATTTGGATTCCATGAGGTTACATCTCCATTTGCATTAAGATGAGCAACGCATTTTCTAATACTGTCACCGACCTGTGTAAAATTCCCGCCAATGAAAAAACCACCATTTCCATCAGAAAGAGAACAAAAAACATTCGAACTCATATTCGGATTTGCGAATGTGAAATCAGGAACTCCAGTTAACAAATTGACATTGGCACCGCAAGTTTCTTCTTTTGGAATCCATCTAGTGAAATCACCTCCAACATAAATCAAATTATTGTTGGTATCCACATCCATTCCATAAACGCCATTGGTAGGCATCCAGTAAATTTCCGACAATGTTTGAGACTTAGCAGTGAATGCAAGACAAAAAACTAGTGATAAGGAGAAGATGAATTTCATGATAGATGAAGTTGATTTATTGTTTAATTATTTTTTTGGTCGTTGTTGAATCAGATGTTTTCAATTCGAAAAAGTAAACACCAGTTTCTACATTTAACAAAGATACTTGTTGTCCCGATTGAACGGAAGAGTGTTTTTGGATCAGTTTTCCTTGAGCGTCGTAAATGGAAAGCTCAGCGTTGACTCCATCGAATGAAACAGTGACCAAATTGTTGGTTGGATTGGGGTAAATGAGAATATCACTTTCTTTCCAATCTCCAATTCCAGCAGTGGAAATAGTTCCATCTTCAAAGTAAATGGCTTCGGTTACTGCGAAGTAATCACCCAACGCTTTCGTTGGACAGAATACGCTCAATTGCAGCCAGTAAACACCATTTCCATTATTTAACTCGTAAGCTGTTGTGTCCAGGTTGGAACCGTTTGAATCAACGATATTCCAAATCACGTTTACTGTATTTCCTGTTGCCCAAATGGAATCGATATAGGCTGTATCAATTCCAGCATAATAGATGTCACAATCTTCAATGGTTGTTCCTAAAGAATCCTGAGCTAAAGAGTCAATAAATGGGTTGTTGAATACGTAGTTGGAATCGACTGGAATTACGAATTGACTTATAATTGTATCACCACATGGGTTTACGATTTGTAAATCATGAACGCCGGCACACAACCCTGTGAACAGGCTATAACCTGAAGAAGTTGCGGTTTGTGCTCCATTATCAATGTCTAATTCGAAATCACTATTTCCAGAAATGTCTACTGCGAATTCTCCTACGCAGTTGTTGGGGTCTGAGGGCATTGTGAATCCACTTTGAACTGTTGTTGGAATGGTGGTAGTACAATTCGTTAATTTTGCTATTCTTCTTCTGCTAACACCATTCAACGTAAGAAATGAACCACCCACTATCAAGAAATCATCGTGAATAAATACTTCGGAGAAATAGGTGTCATTGTTGACAATCATGTCTGGATCCATCAAACCATTTGGACGTAATTTTGCAATTCTCCAGGCAAGCTGACCGTTAAACTCACTAAATCCTCCAATGATAAATATGGTATTGTCGGAGGCAATTCGCACAGTATTTATTAAGGCGTTCACTCCTAAACCAGCATTAAATGAATTGTCTGCTGACCCGTCTTGGTTGAAACGCGCAATGCCCATCGTATTATTTGGCCCGATAAAACCTCCGGCGACTACTATTTTGTTGTCTGATTGAATAGCTATAGAACTAATGTAATTTAAGGTGTTTATGCTAGATCCAATGTTTAATGTCGGATCATTTGATCCATCTAAATTAATTCTGGCAATTCCTGGACAACTTCCGGTATTGTAATAGTCAAACCCTCCGCCAATCAGGAACTTACCATCCTGTTGAACTGTCACTGTTCTGATAAAATCATTGGTGCTTGTTCCTGGATTAAATGTTGCGTCAAGTGACCCATCGGAGTTTAACAAGGCTATTCGTTTTCTGGCGGTGCCATTGTAGTTCAAAAAATCTCCAACAATGATTATTTTCCCATTATCTGTGACCGCTAAGTCAACAATTGAATTATCCGGTCCCATTCCGGGATCGAAAGACAGATCAACACTTCCATCCGCATTTAATCGGGCAATATACGATCGGTCATATCCAGCAACTGAAGTGAAATTTCCACCAATCAAAATTTTGCCGTCGTTTTGAACAACAGTGCGAAGAATTGCAGCATTCACTCCTGCTCCTGCATCGAAACTCGGATCTATCGCACCGTTAAAATCAATTTTCACTAAATTGTGTTTCAACTCACCACTATAGGTGCTGAATCTCCCTGTAAGAAGTAATCTATCGGAACCTATTTGTGAAATACAATCTACCCAGTCATTAGCACCTGTGCCAATAGGGATCGAATAATCAATAGCTCCAGATGGGTCAAGATTAGCATAAAAATTGTAAGGAGAACCGTTTTCGGCCCAGAATTCCCCTAAAATTGTGGTGTTTCCATTCGTTAGCATGTTGATATGGTTAATATCGCCAGTAATTTGAGAATCCATTACAAAACTGTTGTCTATACTACCGTCTCCGTTTAAACGAACTAATTTTAAGTGGTCTACTCCGTTGTACTGAAGAAAGTCACCTCCAACCATCAATTTATTGTCGACCGTAATTTTTACACAATTTACCGTATTTTCAAAACCAGAACCCGTATTGAAAGAAGCATCAATCGCTCCCGTAGTAGTTAGTTTTACTAATCTATTTTTACTTTGACCGTTAACGGTAGTAAAATTGCCAGAAACAAAAATGCTTTGATCCGACAAAACATCAATGTCTTTAACAAGATTATTGAATCCAGTTCCGATATTGAATGTATTATCCAATGTTCCATTGGTATTAATACGAACAAGCCTGTTAATTGTAGTACCATTATAATTAGTGAAGGTTCCTCCAGCAATTAACTTTCCATCGCTTTGGATTTCAACAGATGTAACTCCTGAATTAAAACCTGTTCCAGGGTTAAATGATGCATCAAGTGCTCCAGTGGAAGTAAGTTGGGCAATAAAGTTTCTTGAAACACCATTATAGGTTACAAAGGACCCAACAACAATTATCCTTCCGTCTGGTAGCAATTCTACATCCAAAATAACATTATCTGTACCAGCCCCTGGCAAAAAGGTATTGTCTATTGTTCCATCAGGCAAAAGCCTACAAATGTACTTTAAGGGAGCGGATATATCATATA